>UQCV01000019.1 GCA_900539665.1 uncultured Succinivibrionaceae bacterium
ACACGGGGTTAGCTCGTTGATACTGTACTCATTAGAGTGCTTGAGCGAGAACTGAACCTATCTTATCGGTGGGAAACTTCCACCTCTATAGGTGGGGGAGGATGTCACTTTTCCTCTATAATGAGGCTCATTCCGTTAGCGGACAGGTGGCAGAGCGGTTGAATGCACCGGTCTTGAAAACCGGCGACGCGCGAGCGTTCCTGAGTTCGAATCTCAGCCTGTCCGCCATATTGGAATAACTCAAACTTCACTTATTGCAACCCACCTTGGTTGCAATTTTTTTTTGCTTCGAGCAAACTCCAAACTCCCAACATTAATCCTAGCCTTAGATATTACCTAAATTTTGGACGCATTATTCTCCTTAACCACCGCGCTTTAATCCTTCTTTTTCCCAAAAGCAAATTTCCCAAAAGCAAAACTCAAACTTGCTTATTGCACCCAACGCGTACCTAAACCATCTAAACGCTTAACGCTATTAAATTTTACTTTTTAAATATTTTAGTAAAAAGCTTTTCGGATAAAGGTTTCAGGATTATAATGCAACACATCTTATGCGGACAGGTGGCAGAGTGGTTTAATGCACCGGCCTCGAAAACCGGCGGCGCGCAAGCGCTCCAGAGTTCAAATCTCTGCCTGTCCGCCATATATAACCCTAAAGCTTGGACACAAAAACAGAGGCTTTCCCCTTAAAGCTCGCAAGCACCATTTTTTTCCACTAGTACATATCGTACATACCGTTGTTACTTAGGGCTAAGTGCTTACTTACAGCTCATTGTTTACTTGCGCGTACCCTTACGTATCACATTGTTTACTTACGTATCCAAAGTTGCCTAGATACTTAACCTCAAAGGTGCTTTAACCTCACTAAGCTTTGGACCTCTAACCATGCAAATGTTCATAGATAGTTTGCGCTAAAGCTTTGCTCACCCCCGGTACCTTTGAAATTTCTTCTTGTGAGGCACTCACTAAACCTTTACGTCCCCCAAAATATTTCAATAAAGCCTGACGGCGTTTTGGGCCAATCCCTGGGATATCTTGTACTTCGGACGTAACTCTAGCTTTATCACGGCGAGCTCGATGTCCGGTAATAGCAAAGCGGTGGGATTCATCACGAATATGCAAAACCAATTGGAGCGCCGGATTGTCGAGATTTAAATTAATCTCATGGTGCTCCCAACCTGTAATCAAGGTTTCTAAACCTTCTTTGCGCCCTTCGCCTTTAGCGACCCCGATCAGAAGTGGTTGCTTTATATCAGTCGCGTCTTTAGCTAATTGCATAAATAATCTTTCCGCTTCATGCAATTGCCCTAATCCACCATCGATAAACAAAATATCTGGCATCGGCCAGGTTTCATGAGAGAAGCGACGCGAGAGAGCTTGTTGCATCGCCGCAAAGTCGTCTCCTGGGGTAATCCCTGAAATGTTAAAACGTCGATATTCCTTCGTATCTGGACCATTACGATTAAATACCACCATAGATGCAACCGTCCGTTCCCCCATGGTATGAGAAATATCAAAACACTCCATTCTATTGATGTCACTGACCCCGAGTAATTCTTCTAAGGCCTCAGTGCGCTTTTGTAGCGTGTTCTCATGCTCTAAACGTGATTTTAAAGAAGCTAGAGCATTAGCTTCCGCCAAACGCAAATAACGCGCTCTCTCGCCTCTTACGTTGTCACTAATACGTACATTACGTGCAGCAGCTTTACTAATTGCTTCTTCAAGTAACACGCGGTCAGCGTCGCGTTCAGCCTCAATCGAGCATAGTATTTCCTCAGGCAAATGACGATCCCCGCTACCCGTTAAATAAAACTGCTCCATAAAACTTAACACTAGGTCGGATTTGGTGCATTCTAAAGGTAGCTTCGGAAAATAGCTTCTCGTACCAAGGACTTTACCTTGGCGCACAAAAAGAACATGCACGCAAGCCAACCCTTCACCAAATGACGCCCCTAAAACATCAATTGAAGCTTCTGTGTCTCCGCTTACCCATTGCTGTTCCTGAACTTGTCTAAGGGCCGCTATGCGGTCACGAATCACCGCCGCCTGTTCAAATTCTAACGCTTCGCTACAAGCTTCCATCTTCGCCATCATGCCTGCAAGTACCTGTCGGTCTTTCCCTTGCAAAAATAAGCGCAATAGGCGCACTTGTTCACTATATTCTTCATCAGTACAACAACCTGCGACACAAGGCGCTAAGCATCTACCGATTTGGTATTGCAAACAAGGGCGCGTCCTAGATTTATAAATGCTATCAGCGCATTGACGCACCGGAAATATCTTTTGCAGTAAATGTAAGCTTTCACGGACCGCCCCAGGGCTTGGGTAAGGCCCAAAATATTCCCCTTTTTCGCGTTTAGCTCCGCGATGGCTTTCTACCCGAGGATGCTTGCCATCTGATAAAAAGATAAATGGATACGACTTGTCATCACGCAATAAAATGTTATAACGAGGCTGAAATTCCTTAATTAAATTACATTCTAAAATTAATGCTTCACTTTCTGAAAACGTCACTGTGAATTCGATATGGTCTATATGTGACACTAGGGTTTTGGTTTTGAGGGAAACCACGTCTTTTAAAAAGTATTGCGAGAGACGTTTACGCAAATCACGCGCTTTACCTATATAGATAATGGTCCCTTCGGCATTAAACATGCGATAAACCCCACTTGAATGAGGGACCGTGGCCAAAAACGAGGTAGCGTCAAACATCTTATTCCATGCTCCATACATGCATTAAACTTTAAATACAATACCAAAAAATTCCCTCTTAGGTCACTAAAAACAAAAAAGCGACCTTAAAAGATCGCTTCTTGATTTACTTTTATGCGTAGCTATTGCTATAGCAGTATGGGGCCCACATGCAAAAGTTAAACCCCAAAAAATAAAAACCAAAGTTAAAAATTTTTAGCAACCATCGGCGTGTAATATAATCTTAGGAGCTATTACACTCTGATCACTACCTAAAGAAGCGGCATTATATTCAAGAGAACATTCTTTGGCGGTAAAACCAGGTAACACCAAATAAGCCACTTCCCATCTTTTTTCAGATTGCTTGGAGAAATAACAAAGCTCTAGACCTTCTTTGGCGGGGCATTTGTCATTTAAACCATAGTTAAAGTTCGCAACGGTTCCAGCAACCCCTGGTTCTTTTTTAGTTCCATCGAACGCCTTTTTATCGATAACTTGCGCCAGGCCTGAATTACGCTCCAACCCCCATGTTACCGCCACATACCCAAAGTTTAAGAAAAACGATTCGTCACTTATCGAGCCGTTTCCGCGCACAATTTCGTGACCTTGGTACCTTACGGCACTTTTGGCATATTGATTTTCACCTTCAGCCGGATCAAGATTTAAGCCATCAAGTCCATGGAGAACGGCATAAGCATGTAATAGCTGATTAGCGCTTTTTATGGCCCCTTCTACTCCTCGTAAATAAGCAATGCGGGCGTCACGCTGTAGATCCATAAATTTAGGAGCCGCTATAGCTGCCAAAATCCCTAAAATTACGATTACTACCACAAGTTCAATCAAAGTAAAACCATGATGAGTGTTACTTTTTGGCATCATGTACTCCAAATTTTAGTGTTAAAGTTCTAATAAAAGAAAATGCCAGCCTTTCCCAGATTTTGTTCTCAAGATTTGCTAAAGATTGTTTTTTATTAGATCTGCTCAGAACTAAAACTATAAACTAGTATTTTAGGCTTTACCAACGATCCCATGACGCATAGCCATGCGGGTTAATTCCACGTCACCGCTAATATTGAGCTTCTTAAAAACACGATACCGATAACTATTTACAGTTTTAGGGCTAATGGCCAAACGGTCTGCAATCTCACTTACCTTTAAGCCTTGAGCAATCATTGTGCTTATCTGTAATTCACGTTCCGCAAGCAGTGTAAATGGATTACCATCTGCACCTACATCATGTTTGCCCCCACCATTAAAACGTTCTAACGCCATCATTTGCGCTACATCTGGTTCAATGTATCGCCGTCCAGCATAAACTTCTTGAATGGCCTTAACTGTTTCTTCTGGGGTAGCTCCTTTAGTGATAAAGCCACAAGCCCCAGCTTTCATTACCTGGGTAGGAATTGGGTCGTCACGGTGTACCGTTAACATGATAATTCGCGCATCTGGGTTGTAACGCAAAATGCGCTTGGTCGCTTCGATACCATCAATACCTGGCATGCTCATATCCATCAGTATCACATCACACTGATGTTGACGGCACCAAGTTACTGCTTCTTCGCCACTTGAAGCTTCACCGATTACCGAAAGCCCTCTAAAACTTTCTAGAATCTGTTTAATGCCTGCGCGGACTAAATCATGATCGTCGACAATAAAAATGTTAATCATATATACCCTTTCTCATTTCAGCCAAACTTCTATCACCAATTTTCAGTTCTGTTAAGTTCAGCTAAAAATTTTTTTTCTTAAACCTTCCATGGTTTTAATTCATTAAACATGGCCGTCAATGGCCATGTTTATAATTTTGTGTAAAGTTTCTGCCAACAAGATACTGATAAATAAATCTAGATATTACTAACTTCAATTTAACGTTAAAGCTATTTAGCCTTCTCTTGGTCCTTTACCGCCGTATTCTTAGAATCTACCTTTTCTTCAGCTGGTTTTTTCGTAATGTTAAAACTAGCTAATGCGTCAGATGGCTGCTGACTTACTAAAGGTTGGCACTTTTCGGTAATGCAATGCGGACAATATTCGTAAGCCTTTTGCCCAAAAGCTCTGACGCTCCCTGCGCTTACTGGATAACCAATCCCGCATGAGGCACACTTTGCTACCGAAATGTAACGCGTAAAGAGCGGACTACATGAACGGCAAACGTTAAGTTTACGGTTAGGATGCATCGCACTGTTACGGTAACTCTTAACATAGCGAGTACCACAACAATCGCACTTTACAAGCTTTCCTCGTTCGTTAAAGCAAGCATGGCACAAACCGTTAGTAACTAAAGCGTCTTTTTCTGGAACATCACAACCACATAACTTACATGGCTTCATGCCCTTACCACCAATACGCTGCTGTTGTTTTGGCATAAGTTCAAGGTAAGCTTTTGGAGTATCTGGAGCCGCTAATTCTTGCCCCCACTGTTCCAAAATATTTAACCAACGAGTACATGATTCACGCGCTGTTAAATCATGGTAACCATGACACAAGGTTTCAGCAAACGCCATACGCACATATTCAGGCATATAGTTCCAAACCGTCAGCAATGAATCCTGTGGTGTGCAGATATCATCAAAAACGCCAGTTGGGAATCTGAAACGAGTAAAGTATCTTAAGTTGAGCCCTAATTCACGGTTACGCACAAACGGACTCTTCCCTAAGAATAAAATGCGGAATACGATGTCAGCAGCTAAGAATCTATCAGTAATCTCACTTGCGGAAGCATCGGTATCAGTTAATTGTGGTGGCACAATGGAACCTGGCCACACAATATAGTGGTTGTCACCAAGTTGCATGTTTTCAGTATTGATGAAGAACAGCTTATGAGTGTCACAGTTAACCAGGATAGAATTAAGTTCGGCCGCCCCCATAAAAATGTTGTATTGGTGTAAACCACAGAGCATTTTTAAGAAGTCAATCGCAAGGTTTACTAAATCTAAACGGTTCCACTTAGCTAAGTAAAGCTTTGGATTGGTCAAAGCTTTATTAAGCGGAATCCCGTTACTTCTAGAGCAAACGATGCCAACAATTTCACCTTGGGTATTTTTTACTACATCCATTGGCCATTCAACACGGTCTACATGCACATCGCGCTTAACCATATCAGAGATACTATCAATGAATGCTTGACCACAAAGAGCATCGCTGAAAATCTTCACGACCTTAAAATCATCAAGCACGTAGGCTGATACTAAAGGCGTAATAAATAACGGCTTGTTGAGTTCAACCTTACGGGTCCCCAATAAAACAGTGTCCCCAAAGCTAGGCATTACCTTTGGTACCTCAAACTCGATACGGTTAATGCTCTTGCCTGTTACTTGATAGGCATCTTTAGGAAGTTGTGACTGCGCTAAGAACTCGGCTTCTGCTTTCTTAAGTTCTTCTGCTTGTTCTTCAGCCATTTTAGCTTCTTCAGCTTGCTTAGCTTCTTCGGCTTTCTTAGCTTCTTCAGCTTGCTTAGCTTCCTCAGCCTTCTTAGCTTCATCAGCCTTCTTAGCTTCCTCAGCTTTCTTAGCTTCTTCAGCCTTCTTAGCTTCTTCAGCCTTTTTAGCTTCTTCAGCTTGCTTAGCTTCCTCAGCCTTCTTAGCTTCCTCAGCCTTCTTAGCTTCTTCAGCTTGCTTAGCTTCCTCAGCCTTTTTAGCTTCCTCAGCCTTCTTAGCTTCCTCAGCCTTCTTAGCTTCTTCAGCCTTCTTAGCTTCTTCAGCCTTCTTAGCTTCTTCAGCTTGCTTAATATTTTCGGCTCGTTTTTTAGCAAAACCCTTCTTTTGTTCTTCGGTTAAGCCAAAGCCTAAATTTCCTTCCGACTGAGTTAAAGTTACTTTTCTTGGCTCATGTTGCTCAGAACTTGTGTTTTCTGGCTCTGCCTTTGATTCAACCTTTGGTTGAGAACTTGGTTCTTCTTGGCGTTTCTTTTCAAGCTCTATGATTTGAGATGAGCTTAATGAAAAACCGGCACTACCTTGCTGTTCTAAAGATACTTTCTTTGGTTCGTGTTTTTCTCTTTCTTTAGAAACAAGTGCTTCACGGGCAAGTTCTTCTCTACTCTTAGGTAAAACATTATCTGAAAGCATGCTCACATCAAAGCCCAATACTTCACTAGTATTACGCGCTTTAAAAGAATGGCTACTTCTGTTTTGATTTGAATAAGCATTAGAGCCACGATAGTAATTAGCATTGCTATTGTTACGTCCAGTCACAATAGGATGACGGTGGAGCGTTTCATAGCGATTTAAAAGTTCTAATCTTTCAGGAGTGAACTTAAATTCTTCAGCTTCATAACCATCTACTGCTTCTACCGCATCCTTTGGTAAAACAAACTGCAATAACTTTTCATTATCGGAATCAATAGCAATACCCGCACTTTCTAAGCCACGAATAAGAGCTATGTTGTAAACCAATTTTTCTAAAGCTTTTTCTTCTTGTTCTACTTGTAACTTAGCTAGTTCTTCACGAGATTCTTTATTCATCTGATGCAAACGCAACAATTCTTCTTTGTGCGCACCAGATACGTTAAAGCTACCTTCATTGGCTTCACTTGCCAACTTCACCACCTGTGGTTTACGTGGAGCAGGTTCTTCCTTGGTTTCAGGCGCTAAATTAGATGTTGCAAGTGGTTTAGAGGCTACTTCATCTTTTGATTCAGATTCCTGTTTTACCAAGCTAGCTTCTTGTTTTTGCGCTTCATGCTGGGCTTGCATTTTTTTTACTTGGTTCGGAGTTAAAGAGAATGAACCTTCAGTTGCAGAACCGCCAAGAGTATACTTGCGCGCTACATGGTCATGAGCTTCACCTTGTGGCTTTTCTGCAGAGTTAATAGTCTTAGTTTCTTCATTTTCAGATTTTTCAGAAGTTGTAGCCTTAGCGGAGTCTTCTACTTCAGTTGTTGTTTTTGGAGCTGGAGTTTGGTCCTTAACCGTGTTTTCTCCAGTTTTATCCTTAGCAACTTCTTTAGGAGTAGTTTCTGTTTTCTTTTCTTGTTCTTTGCCTACGGAATCTTTATCAGTAGAGGCCGGAGCTGAAGCTTCATCTGTCTTAGCTTTCTTTGAAGAAAAACCAAATACGCTGATTCCACCACTTAAAAAAAAGCGCTTTGACTTTTTAGGAGACTCTACTTTCTCAGCTTTCTTGGCTTCTTCAATCTTCTTGGCTTCTTCGGCCTTCTTGGCTTCTTCAGCCTTTTTAGCTTCCTCTGCCTTCTTGGCTTCCTCGGCCTTCTTAGCTTCTTCAGCCTTCTTGTCTTCTTCAGCCTTTTTAGCTTCCTCTGCCTTCTTAGCTTCTTCAGCCTTCTTGTCTTCTTCAGCCTTTTTAGCTTCCTCGGCCTTCTTAGCTTCTTCAGCCTTTTTAGCTTCTTCAGCCTTTTTAGCTTCTTCAGCTTTCTGAGCTTCTTCGGCCTTCTTGGCTTCTTCAGCTTTCTTAGCTTCCTCTGCTTTCTTAGCTTCTTCGGCTTTCTTGGCTTCTTCAGCTAATTTAGAATCTTGAGCTGAAGTTTCGGCTAATTTCATTTCTTTCGCTTGTTTAATTTCTTCAGCTAAACGACGTTGTACCTCAGCCTCGATTTTAGCGCGGTTTTCCTCCTCTTCTTGGAAGCGCTTACGTGCTTCAGCTAAACGGCGTTCTACTTCTGCTTCAAACTGAGCTTTCTTTTCTTCTTCGGTTTTTATTTTCTGGATTTCTAAAGCTCTTTGATCAACAGTTTCTTGTTGCTTAGCTTGAACTTGAGTGCGTTCCTCGGCTATCTTTTTAGCTTGCTCTCTAATGCTTTCGACATGTTCTTTTTGGGCACGTGCTATAGCTTGTTGTTTTAAATCTTCCGCTTTTTTAACGGCTTCAGCTTTACTAACAGCTTCATTTTTCTTGCGCTTTAATTCAGCGGCGCGACGAATTAGTTCTTCTTCTTCTTTGGTCAAAGTTTCTTGAACCTGTAATTCTTCTTCGTCCTTTTTTGCTTTCCACACGCCTGAGTACTCAGCGATAAATTTCTGTTCTAATTGACTGATTTCAGCATGCCACGGGCTATCAAACTTAGTATCAAGTTCGTGCTGAAAAATTCTTACTGGAAGAACTTTGACTCCAGAGAGATCTTTGTCATTTAGATTGTAAATAGTGCTAGCATTTTTGTCTGTCTGGGTCACTACAATGACGTCGGAGTTTTCACCACGCAAACAGCTAATCGTATCAAAATCGTCTTGACCAGCTAAATCGTTACGGGTTTGCACGACTCCGTCTCTACTCATACGAGAGTAAAAACCTTCAGCGCGACGGTAGTTTTCAACTTGGTGATTAAAATCATCAATATCACGCTTAATCACAACAATCTGTAAATTAGGATTAATATTGTGAGCAAAGCCAATCATGTCTTCTAAGAACCAATTAGCTTGTTTAGCCCTAATTGCGGTAATATCGAGAATGACGGTAGCAAATCTAGCGGCATCAGCTGGACTGTTAGCTAGTCCTTCAAACAATGGTTTGAAACTGATAAAGCTATCTAACTGGGAATCACTAGAGAGTTTTTTGGTGAAAAAGCGGTATTCAGGGTTACGCCCTAAAATCTTCTTACATAAAGTGGTAATATCAGCTGCCAATTCTGCTCTTTGGGTGACTAAGAGAGTATCGCCATCTCTAACGGTTGAAATCACAGCTTCCGTTAAATTATCCGCAAGTGAATAATCTAGGTAACCTGATTTTTCAAGGAGCTGCATATTAGCGGTAAGACAATTAGCGTCCCCCATGCTACGGCGGGCTAAATCGAGGTAGTCAAAGTTAATCAAAGCTTTTTTGTTAAATCTACGTAGATATGGCAAAAATAGACTTTCAATAGCTTCAACAGTATCGTCTTTAGAAAAGCAATCGCTTTCTACGTACAGAGTACATTCACGAACTAGAGAACTCAGTAATTCCTCTTTCGACAAAACCTTTTCTTTCACTTACAAACTCCAGGTTTTTTGACGCTTGTCTTTATACTTCATTTATCCATGCTGCAGACCGTAACGCTAGCTCAACTTACCTTTGACCTTTAGTCTTTACTTGCCTTTAGCCTTACCCGCTTTGGACTTTACTTCTTTTGGTCTTACTTATTTTTAGACAAGTAAACAAAGTAAATCCCTCTTAAGACCTTTTAACTTTTTTATTTTGGCTAAGACTAATTCCTTAGCTTTACTTTAAATTTTTACTAAAAAATTTAAAGTAAGCTTCACCGAAAAACTCACTCGGAAATAGCCCCTAAAACACAAAGATTAAAGGCACTTAACTAGGCATTTAGGCTAGAGCTCAAGTAATAACAAATCAAGAGCGCACGAAATATAACTATATTGCCATTTTCACAAAAAAATTATGTTATTAAAAGCACTTTTTCGCAAAAATTTCATACAATTTTTTAACTTTGTGACAAATTCCTTATTCCACACGGGGATATACAAAGGAGGATACATCTCTTGACTTTGCTTGCTTTAGCAACTTTACTACTAATAATTCTCATGGGTAAAAATCAAGACTAATTCTTTTTTATCTTTAAGTTGGGCTAAATACACCAACCTTTCCCAACTAAGTTTTTCTAAAACAAGTTTTTTCGTTTTTCTAAACTAGATTTTGGTTTTTCTATGCTAGGTTTTTATCTTTGGAGTTACACCAAGAAGCAACTGGACATTCTTTACAGTGTGGTTTACGTGCAGTACAGACGTGCCGCCCATGGAGTAACAAGTGGTGATGCGCATCTAATAGATACTCAGGTGGGATAATTTGTGGTAATAAATCACTAACTGCTTCCGGCGTCCGGCCGGCACACAATTCTAGTCTTTGAGTAACTCTAAAGACGTGCGTATCAACTGCGACACATGGCACCTTAAAAATGATATTTAAAATTACACGCGCGGTCTTAACCCCAACGCCTGGTAACGACACTAAATCTTGCTCTTTGGATGGCACTTGCCCCTTAAACTTCGTAACTAGCTGCTCAGCCATGGTTTTTAAGCGTTTAGCTTTAATGGCCCCTAATCCTAAAACATCAATATAGCTTCGAATCTCATCTTCGGTGAGCTGCGCCATAAGTTGAGGAGTTGGTGCGGCTTTAAATAAAGCAGGAGTAACTTTGTTTACTTGCGCATCTGTAGTTTGGGCCGAGAGCACTACCGCCGTTAGGAGTTCAAACGCATTAGTAAAGTTTAAGGCCGGTTTTGGGTGCGGATTTAAACGAACAAATTCCGCCATGATAGCTTTAAGCCGAGCTTCTTGGGCCGGGGTGGGTTTTAAACTTAACTTAGCTTTAGTAACCATTTTTTTACCATTTAACTCTATTAAATCTATTTAACTTTATTTCACTTTAAAGCTTGATGGATTTTTCTGCTTAGATGCAACTTTTGTGGGAGTCAAACTTTATTTTTAAAGATTTGACCTCACTAAAAAAACATCATTTGCCCCAGGCAATTATGACCTAAAATCGACAGACTTACTAAATAATTGTAGCTAAAAATACCTGTTTGTCATAGCATGAAGAATGCAGGATTTGGATAACCAAGGTTTATAGTGCGCCAACTTTTAATAAACTAGCATAAAAAGCTTAAAAGAAGTAAACGGTTAAAAGACTTAAGCGCCCCTAACTCCCACAAGCCAAACTTTAGAAGTGATAACTAATATTGGTCTTGATTCAAGATTAGTTTTGATAGAATTGATTTCAACGACATTGATTTTAATGATCCTAATTTTACGCCTAAGACCTCAATAGTAGCACCTTTTAGTTAAGCTTAGCCTAGTTAGGTTAACCTCATGATAACTTTTTAAAATATCGTTTTGGACTTTTGGAATAAAAACTTATGCAAAAAATTACCCTTCTCACAGCAAGCCTAGCAGTCGCAGCTGCCATGATGAGTTCTTGCGCCTTTGCTGCTGATAGCGAGCAAAAAACTTTAGCCAACACTAATTTTAGTATCACTCCGTATATCGGGGTTCGTAACGGTGTTTCTTTCTCCGACCTTAACATTAGTGGTTGCGACTATGACGACTATAGTTACTATGATGATGATTGCACAGTTGATGACGATTCAGTCTACACTGTAAACCCATACATCGGTATCTCTTTCCCTATCAATGAATATATCGCCCTAAATACTGATATTGAATATTTTTGGCATAGTCAGTCAGACCTTGATTTTCATTCATGGCGTGGTGGTAACCGCGTCACCGATAAAGCCACTATCGATGTAACTGGCGGTTATATCAACGCTTACGCTACCTTTGTCCCTAAACTTATGGTTAATCCATACTTCGGTTTTGGGCTTGGTTTAGCGCATACTAAGGCCGAAGTTAGTAGTTCTGTGGGCAAGTTCTCTGAAAGCCACACCAACTTCTCTTATCACATCGACGCCGGTATTTTGCTTAACGCGACCGAACATACCGCGTTTGATTTAAGCTTCCGTTACGCTAACTATGGGGACGTGATAAAAGACGTATACCGTGAATCTCTCGATTTTGATGATCTCCAGATTTTAGGTGGGGTTAGATTTAATTTCTAAACCTAAAGGAATCATGTCACTAGTTAAGGGCGCTCATGGTAGCGCTCTTTTTATTTTGGCTTCACTCTAATCCTGACTGCTCCCACGGGCAAGCCCGTGGGGTTCTGATTGCCAAGTGTAGCTTGTAATCGTACACCATTTTCAGGCTTTGGAGTTACAAGTGTAAATCTGTTTGAATCAGGACTTTCATTACCAAAGAGTCCTACGACCACATTAGCGGTAAATTTCTGTCTTACGACAAGGAAGTACAGTCAATCTTCCTAATGTTTAAATTATATATTGTTCCATGCTAATGTCAAGTGGTAGAAATATAGTTTTTGTAAAAAGTGGCGTAAAACCTCAATGCCCTAGTGCTCTACTTACTGTAAACATTGTCTTGAGTGACATCATCACGCTTTAGCGGGATTTGTACTAAGCCATTTTCACCAGAGAGCCAAATAGCAGCCTTGTATGCGGATTCGCCTTGGTTTTTTATAAAATCCTTAATGCGCTCCATTTCTTGGTCGGTTATTTCGTGGCCGTTAAGTGCACTAACATTAGCATTATTGAGTTTGGTACGGATATTGTCTCAGAGTTTTTCTTCAGTATTGAGATCTTGTCTATAGGTCCACTGCGAAATACCAAAGGTTAATTGCCCCTAGATCTTGCAATAGTTACAACCTAAGCATCACTAATTCCGACGTCTAGGCCTAAAACGACCGCCGAGGGTAAAACAAAGCCCGCCAAGAGAGAGACCAACAACTAAATTTGAGCCATAAAAAAGGAGTGCCTTAACACTCCCACTGCAAAAACTGGTGAAAATAGTAGTAACCTCAATTTTAGTAGCCTCTTTAGGGCTTACATTTTTTATAGATTACACGCTAACTTATGGCGCTCTGTTGAGTTATATTCGTTTTAATCATCTCAATACCGAGCGTAAAAAATCATCTTTGTGCGACCTTAATTATACATACCTTCTCTGCCGTCACATGGTTATGATTTTATTCTTGTGCTGTTTCTACCTTTTCTGCCGTCTTCTCCATACATAAATCAATTTGTTGAGCTAGTGGTGTTTTATTCACCTGATCGTGGAAGGTGCTTCCACATTTAAACCGCACTACTTTGTGCGATCCAAAATTTATCTGTTCGCCCGTTCGGGGATTGGCGCCGGTTCTTGAAACCGACTGCTTTGTTGTAAAACATCCGAAATTTCTGATTTCAACTCTTTTGTCTTCATCAAACGCTACCGTAAGTTCTTCGATTATTGCCCTTACTCCTTGATCAGCCTTACGTATAGTTAAGCCTTGGCACTTCATGGCTAATAATCTGATAAACTCGGCTCTGGTCATTTTTATCACGCCTTAGCAAGTAAATCAATTAAAAGGAACACATCCGAGTAACTGGTGCTTTACTTTTCACCCTAACTCGGCCCCAAACTCACAAGCTTATAAAAATAATTTACAAAACATATAAAAAGAATAGGGTATACTTTTCACTTGTTATTTTACCACTCACCCCAAAAAATTCAATAAATACCGCCGACAAACGCCATATATTGAGATCTACGCCCAAAATTGCAAATATATGCTTAATATTAGCATTTATTGCCAAATTTTGTTTTAACTTGCCTAAATTTTCCAAACAAGATCCCAAGAATAAAAGATTTAACCTTACTTTTGCCTTATTTGAATCTTACTTTAAGTCTTATTTGAATCTTACTTTGGTCGCATTTTTTTCTCTTCATTCACCAAAAATCTAGGCCGTATAAACAAAAACCCCAGAGGTTACTCTGGGGTTCCATCGACCGATTAAACATCAGTCTTACATACTTTTAAACCAACCGGTTATTAAGCCTTGGCAGCCTTGAAAGCTTCAGCCATAGCATTGGTGGTTTCGAAGTTAGCGTTGGTCTTGTTAAGGTTTTCGATAGCAGCCTTTTCTTCTGCTTCATCCTTAGCACGAACTGAAAGGATGATCTGGTGGTTCTTACGATCAACAGATACAAACTTAGCTTCAACCTGGTCGCCTACTGCGAATACAGTGGTTGCGTCTTCTACACGATCACGAGCAGCGTCAGAAGCACGGATATAGCCTTCAACACCTTCTTCGAGTTCGATTACAGCACCACGAGCGTCAACAGACTTAACGGTACCAGTTACAACCTTGCCCTTCTTAGCAGGATCGCCAGCATATCTTGAGAATGGATCTTCTTCAAGCTGCTTAACGCCAAGAGAAATACGTTCACGGTCAGCGTCTACCTGGAGAACAACTGCAGTGATTTCGTCACCCTTCTTGAACTTAGCTGCTGCATCTTCAGAAGATTCAGTATGGCTGAGGTCAGTTAAGTGAACGAGACCATCGATACCGCCTTCGAGACCAATGAAGATACCGAAGTCAGTGATGCTCTTGATCTTACCGGTAACACGATCACCCTTCTTGTGGTTTTCGTCGAAGAGCTTCCATGGGTTTGGCTTGCACTGCTTGAGGCCAAGAGAAATACGACGACGTTCTTCGTCGATTTCGAGAACCTTAACCTTAACCTTGTCGCCAACGTTTACAACCTTTGAAGGATGTACGTTCTTGTTGGTCCAATCCATTTCGGTAACGTGTACGAGACCTTCAACGCCTTCTTCGATTTCAACGAAGCAGCCGTATTCGGTAAGGTTAGTTACAACACCTTCAATTTCAGTGTTTACTGGGTAACGGGTAGCGATTGCGATCCATGGATCTTCACCAAGCTGCTTAAGGCCGAGTGATACACGACGACGTTCACGGTCGAACTTAAGAACCTTAACCTTGATGGTCTGACCAACTTCAACAACTTCGCTAGGATGCTTAACGCGCTTCCAAGCCATATCGGTGATATGGAGTAAGCCATCAACACCACCGAGGTCAACGAATGCACCGTAATCAGTAAGATTCTTAACGGTACCTTCAACAATCTGACCTTCTTCGAGGTTTTCGAACAACTGTTCGCTATCTGCAGAGTTTTCAGATTCAATCACAGCCTTACGAGAAACTACAACGTTGTTGCGCTTCTGGTCAAGCTTGATAACCTTGAATTCAACTTCCTTGCCTTCAAGGTGAGTGGTGTCGCGAACTGGACGAACATCAACGAGTGAACCAGGGAGGAACGCACGGATACCGTCTACAGAAACGGTGAAGCCACCCTTAACCTTGCCATCGATAACACCGATAACAGTAGCCTGATCGTTGTATGCCTTTTCGAGATTTGCCCAAGATTCGTGACGCTTTGCCTTTTCACGAGAAAGCACGGTACAACCGAAGCCGTCTTCTACGTTTTCGAGAACTACGTCAACCTGGTCACCAACCTTAGCAGTGATTTCACCAGCAGCGTTCTTGAACTGTTCAGCAGGGATCTGAGCTTCAGACTTAAGAGAAGCATCAACCCATACGAAATCGTTATCAACGCGTACAACGGTACCTTTAACAACATCACCAGGCTTAGCCTGTTGAGTCTGTTCTGAGCCTTCAAATAATTCGGCAAAAGATAATTCTGACATAAATTAAGTTACTTAAAATAAAATAAAAAGTTAAGCCACTGCCATTCCTTGGAGTGGAGTCTATAAAAAACCAACACCGTCCTTGGTCTTGGAACCTAGAAGCGATACGCTCCTCATGTAAATGTCGAATTATACAAAAAATTTATTAGTTTTTAAACAAAAATCGACAATTCTCTAAAACTTTCTGCAAATTCAAGAAATATTCATGAAATCAGGAGCTAATAGTTTTCTTAAAAACTTTGTTTGCTCCTGGCTTTGGCGCCCAAAAACACAAAGCCCGCTAAAAATTTTTAGTCCTTACGCAGTTTTGTCCTTACAAAGCTTTACCTTACGCCGTTTTGGCCCCACCGGTAGAGACGACCGTTACTTGAGCTTCACGCCCATTCTTTTTCTCATCTAAACGTAGTTCAATTTCGTTGAGCACGCGTTTTTCCGAAACCGGATACAAAGTACGTAAACTCTGCGCAAAAAGCGACACGCGTAATTCTTCTAGCATAAAGCGAATCATGCGCACCCCTTCAGGCACTAAGTGACCTGCATACATCCCAAGTAAAGATTCATAGCGCTTATAGCAGTCTTCAACTTTACGTAAATTAACCAAATCACGATTCGGATCTTGCGGTAACTTTTCTAAACGCTTAAGCATCGCCTCAAGATAGCGTTCAAGTTGCGGGAAGTACCTTTGGCCTGTTTGGGTCGCAAAGCCTTTATACACTAAAGCCTTAAGCTGGCCACCCATATCGCTATAGGCGCAAGCAGTCGTAAAGTCCATCCGGCCTTTAAGACGTTTACGCACCTCACTTGCCTTCATTAAGATCCCTTCTGAGCTCTTAGCAAGCGCTAGCACGCGGTCATAGATTTCCGCTTTAGCTTTTTCAGTTAAAGCTTTAAATTGCGCTTCATTACGAGCAACCCCACCCGCATCTTCTAAAAGTTCATCTAACGCTAAAGATTCTAGATCTTCGATTAAATCACGCACTGAACCTACAGCGTTAAAGTACATCGCAAGTTTAGCTTTATTGGGCAGTTTTTCTTCTAGGTACTTTAAAGGACTTGGAATCGAAAGCATGATTAACCGCTTTTGCCCCTGCCACATCTGGGCATCAGCTTCTTCCTTCGATTCAAAAAGCTCTAAACTTACACTCTTGCCGGCATCTTTTAACGCTGGGTACGCCACAATTTCCATCCCGCCCATTATACGAGACTGGGTTTGTGGCAAATCCCCAAATGACCAAGTGGTAATCCCTTCTTGCTTTGGCATTTCTTTTACCACTTGCGCTAAAGAATCTCTAACTTCATCTTTAAGCTTATGGCGAATGAGTTCAAGGCTTCGACTTTCCATAAGCACTCGACGCTTAAGGTCAGTTACTCTAAACATAAATGAAAGATGTTTTGGTAAAGCTGTCACATCAAAATCATCTTTCTTAACGATTGTGCCTGCAAGCTTGGTCATTTTGGCACACACCGCATCCCAAAAGTATCCGCTTTCAGGACTTAATTCGGCAGCAATTTTGCGCCCAAAATCTGGAGCCGGCACTAACTGCTTACGAATATTTTTAGGTAAAACTCTGATAAGGGAGGTAAATAACTCTTCCCGCATCCCTGGAATTAACCATAAAAAGGCGTTTTCATCGATCTGGTTTAAAATACTAACCGGAATGGTGACCGTTACCCCATCGTTTGGCGCCGTCGGATCGAAGTTATAGCTAAGCTCCAGATTAAAACAACCACACTTAAAACGATCCGGATAAAGGTCAGCACTTACCATGGATGTATCTTTTTGGCGAACTAATTCCGCATCAAAGTCTAAGAACTTAGGATCTTCTTTATACTTTTTACTCCACCATCTCTCAAAGGTTCTAACATCCGCTACATCCTGCGGAATGCGCACATCATAAAACCCAAAGAGCGTTTCATCGTTTACTAAGAGGTCGCGGCGTCTTGATTTGTCTTCAAGCTCAGATACTTCATCAACTAACTCTAGATTATGCTTAAAGAAATCGTATTTAGTGATGAATTCACCACCTACTAACCCTTCTCTAATGAATAATTCACGACATAGCACTGGGTTAATTTTTGTGTAATTGACGGTGCGCGCATTAACGACAGGAAGGCCGTATAACACGCCCTTTTCCGTTGCTAACACCGCACCACTCTTTTTAGCCCAATGTTCGTTGGCATATGAATAACGCATTAAGCTTGGAGCAGCCTGTTCTGCCCAAACCGGATCAATTTCTGCTACGTTACGAGCGTAAAGCTTCGAAGTTTCCGTAATTTCCGCGGCCATCACCCATTTAGGTGCTTTTTTGGCAAGCCCTGAACCTGGAAAAATAAAGAACTTATTTCCACGAGCGCCGCTATACTCAAAGCTTTCAGGCTTTTTGAGGCCTAATTGCCCTAAGAGCCCACAAATTAATGAGCGGTGGACCTGTTCATACGTAGCCGGCTCGGTATTTAGATTCATGCCTAAATCTTTAACCGCTTCTTCGAGCTGACTTCTAATATCAAACCATTCGCGCATGCGTAGGTAGGATAAAAATTCCTTACGCATGGTGCGTCGAAGGCCTGAGTTACTTTCCTTTTGCCCCAGCTCTTTTAAATAGTCATAAAGTTTAATTATCGATAAGAAGTCGGACTTTTCATCATTAAAACGAGCGTGATAAGTGTTCGCCGCTTCGCGGTGCGCCAAAGGACGCTCACGCGTTTCTTGCGCACTTAAATCAGAAACGATCGTCAAAACTTCATTTAACGCATGTTGCTTACTTGCTTCTACTAACATGCGCGCTAGTCTTGGGTCGCATGGTAATTTAGCCATAGTGCGCCCCACAGCCGTCAAGGTCAGATCATCGGCCCGCGTTTCTGAGTTTTCTTCACTAGCACTTGCTAAGCGCTTGCCACTTAAATTTAGGTTTTTAGAGCTATCAAGCGCCCCAAGCTCCTGTAGCAATTTAAACCCATCATTAACTTGTTTTAATTCTGGTGGCTCTAAGAATGGGAATTTAGTGATATCCCCAAACCGTAAGTTAATCATGCGTAAAATAACGGAAGCTAGGTTGGTACGCAAAATTTCTGGATCGGTAAACTCTGGTCTAGACTCGTAATCTTCTTTTGAGTACAAGCGAATACAAATCCCATCAGCCACGCGCCCACAACGCCCTTTTCGCTGGTCGGCTGAGGCTCTTGAAACCGGTTCAATCGGTAAACGCTGTACTTTGGTTCGCGGGCTATAGCGACTAATACGCGCCGTCCCTGGATCGATAACATACCGAATTCCAGGCACGGTAATAGAAGTTTCAGCCACGTTAGTCGCTAAAACTATACGGCGCCCACCATGTGGCGCAAAAACCTTATTTTGCTCAGCATTTGATAGACGCGCATAAAGCGGTAAAATTTCCGTATCGCGTAATTTAGCTTTACGTAAATAATCCGCAGTTTCCATGATGTCGCGTTCACCGTTTAAGAATACTAAGATATCACCAGGACCTTCGGCGCCCAATTCCTCAGCAGCGCGTAAAATCCCAGACAAGAGATCGTCTTCATCAATATCTGCGTCATCTTCTCCGGTAATACCTTCCCCAATCGGTTCATATCTTACCTCTACGGGGTAAGTACGGCCTTCAACTACAGCCACCGGAGCATTATCAAAATGGCGACTAAAACGTTCTAAATCGATGGTCGCAGAGGTGATTATCACTCTTAAATCGCGCCGCTTTTTAACTAAATCATGTAAAAAGCCGAGGATAAAGTCGATATTTAAACTGCGTTCATGCGCTTCGTCGATGATTAAAACCTCGTAATCATTTAAAAAACGATCACGTTCGATTTCCGTAAGCAAGACCCCATCAGTCATCAGCTTAATGATGGTATTCTCAGCTGTTTGATCCGAAAAACGAATTTTATAGCCGACTGTAGTTCCCAAAGCGCAACCTAATTCTTCGCTAATACGAGCCGCAACTGTACGGGTACTTAAACGTCTAGTTTGCGTGTGCCCTATAATCCCGCGACGCCCAAAGCCGGCTTCTAAACAGATCTTAGGTAGCTGCGTGGTTTTACCAGAACCTGTATCCCCTGCTACGATCACTACTTGGTGCTTTTTAATAAGCTCCGCAAGTTCTGCGTGTCGTTTACTAACCGGTAAGTTTTCAGGGTAAGAAAGTTTAGGAATAGTGTTAGCTCGACTTTCAGCTCGGGCTAAAGCTTCAGCCGCTAAAGCTGCAAGCTCATCCTTAGCAGCTTCATCAGGATGTGGATTAATATGCTGAGCCGTACCGAACACTTTACGGGCCTTGCTCATGATCCGAACTCGATCCTTGATTAGGGCGCCATCTAAGACTTTTTGTAGATTTTTATAGGTAATTTCGAGACTCATCGCTTATTCGATCCTAGGATTTATGCCAAAACTTAGTGGGTAACAGGTAGCTACAAACAAGATAGGTGTGTTTACAACTAGGCTTTGAAGCCGGCCACCTAAAATTCCCCCCACTTCTAGAGTTGAGCGTAGGATACAATAATGAGGCCGACATTTAAATACATTTCCGTTGATTGAAGGCAATAAACCATAGGTCACGAACCAGCGAATCTATTTCTCTCTCCCGGAGGTGAGCTAAAGAGGAGAGAAGTTAAGGCTCCATTTGTAGCCTCAAGCAACTAGTTACCACATGGTTTTTCTTACTTAACGGTTTTCGCAAGCTTTAACTTTGTTAGCTTCTTACTTAGCTTCAACTCTTTTTAGCAAGAGCTAGGAGCTAGCTTCGTTTAGTTTGGTTTCGAAGCTTTATGTAACTTCATCTAACAGCAACTAAAACTCGAACTTATAAACGGCATCAACCGCTTGTTCAAGTGAACTTACATATTCAATAAAGAAGCGCGGGAACATTTCGTAACGAACTCTAAATTCGGAAAGAGCGTTATAAATCCCATAGCCATAGGCGACTTGGATTTTTGGCATAATATAACCTGACACTTCAACTGAAGTATCATCACCATCTCCCTTTGAATCGAGGGAGAAATCCCTAATCCCAAAGTTTTCCGCAAGTTCCCCGATAAAGCCAGAGGTTTGCATTAACCCTAGCCCTAATAAAAGCTGGGTACTCATATCAGAGTTTTCTTCGGTTGAAGCCTCAAGCCCCCGACCACGCATCAAGTATGACAATAGTTCACTTTGCGCCATTTGTGGTTCCGAAAATAGTTTAATCTGTGGGTTTTGGGCCATGCCGGACACCATAAGCCCCACAGTAACATCTTCGTCTTCCATTGCATGCGGGTCACGAATAGCTCTAATTTCAACCCCTGGATTAGTCACATCCCCAACAAAGGAGAGCCGGCCACGTTCAATCAAAAGATTTTGGCCATAAGCCTTAAAGCGCCCATCGTTTAAAAAGATAGTGCCTCTAGCGACTGTATAGCTACTAGGTTTTTGTCTAATATTAATGCTCCCGGAGACGTTGGTTTTAAGCCCCATAGCGTTGATATTAAAATCTGGCCCAACATTTACAGCAAGCTTTAGGTTAATTGGCAATGGTTTAGTCTTTTCAAATTGGTACGCTCCATTTTCTGCACGTTCAACCTTAATAACGTCACTAGACGCGGAAACAGAAGATGAAGGTAAAGTTTTAACCTTAATGCGCGCTCTCGGTACATCGACGGTGCCCGATACGGTCGTAACCCCATCGACAAAAGAACTTAAAACATCAAGCTGAATTTCACCTTGACCGTAACCTAATAAATTAACAGGAAGCTTTTCGGTTTTAAGAGCAATCTTTGCTTCCACTTCCGGATCCCAGCTCACCGTGCCTTGCGCAGTCCCTTTACGTTCCTGCATATAAAACGAAGACAGGAGCTGCGCCTTAGTGCCCGTAAAGGTCATGACCGTATTGATGTGCTCGATAGTCCCAAGATCCACCGCCGTGGTCACGCTCATATCTGTAACTTCAAGTCCACCTCTGATTTCCGGTTTTTCAGTTGTGCCCCCAAAATGCAAAGTACCGTTTAGGACCCCGGCTGAACTACTGATGTCATTTGAAAAAGCAGATAGTCCCCCTAAATCAAGCGCCACCACTTTGAAAAAGCCCCCTAAGCTTTTATTCTTAAGTGGATCGCTTAAGGTAACCTCAGCGCGAGCTTGCCCCTTAGCCCCTAAATTTAAATCAAGGTCCGTAGAAACGATATCGTTTTCGATTTTAGCGCGCACCGCAATGTTTTCGTAATTTAGGATCTTACGGTTATGTAAGATGTGCCCCTTAGGCAGAGTAACTTCCACTTGCCCTTCAGGCTTACCCTTATTAAGGCCCATGGTAGCTACGACAGAGACCGGACGTGAAAACTCAACCCTCTCAGGGAGGAAGGATTTAAATTTCATTAAATCAATGGCCCGGGCCGTAAGAGACGTTTTAGCTTGGGTGCCTTGCCAAAAGCTTTCTCCTAAACGCACATCATTACCATTGACCTTAAAGACCATCTGTTTGGTCTCAACCGCAAGTTGTGGAGCAAGCTTAAGGGAAAAGTCCCCCCCGGCATGTAAAGAAGCCTCTAGATCTGGCCGTTGGTATTTTAAAGTTGCGACGTGGCCTTGGTAAATAGCACGCTGATGCTTAAAGCCCCCGTTAAGCATGAGTTCCACTTCCCCAAATGGGCTTGAACCTTGGGCGCTTAAAGTATGACTTTCTTCATTACCAACTAAATCTATTGCAAGGTTTTGAGCTAAAGTTTCTTTATTGGCCGAAATGCGTCCTGTTTGAGCATGTAAAGTTAAATCCGTCACCTGAAGTTTACGGGTCACTACTTCAAGATCAAGTTTTAAATCACGGAGGCGCTGCGCTTCATAGATCACGCGATTTGAGCTTAAATTAAGTTTAGCGCGTGGCGAAGCGTAAGAGCCACCGGCCCAAATAGCTCCTTCTAAATTACCTCCAAGCCCCGGCCAAACACCTTCAAGCTCCCCAAGGGAAATGACGCCATTTAGATTGATATGGTCTTGCATTTGGCCATGTAAGCTAATCTTATTTTTAGCTCCCATGCTTAACACAAAATTGTCAATTTCCCCGGCAAAGTCTTGATTTAAAGCAATATGCTTAGAAGCTAGATTGAAGCGGTGCCCTAAATAAGTTCCGTGCCCATCTAGAGTCTTTAAATCTATAGCCCAATCATCTGGACTAAAGAAAGACATTTGGTAATCACTCTCTAAGGCAATGCTCCCGCGGAGGTCTTTAACTTCTGGTGCGTACGCGCGTAAATCAGCCACCATGGCTTTTAAGGTCCCTGCGCTAACCACCCCTTCGTTCCAAGCAACTAAACCGGTATAAGAAACACTATCGTGCCCATGGTTGCGCCCCAAATTACCCGCCCCATTTTTTACTTTACGTGCAACCTTAGGAGTTTTAACATTAAGCGTAGTGATTTCCGCAGCCTCAAAGTTGGTGGAGCCATCTAACGCCACCTCAAAAGCAGGATACTTTAAAGCCTTAACCCCAGAGCTCACTAATTCATAGCTGATAGCGTCTAAAGTCCCACGCGCTTTAACTGTAAGTTCCTTAGCTTTGTAATCGGCATCTGCCTTAAACGGAAAACCAACTTTTTTGGCCTCTATCTTAGCCACAAAAGGCAAGTTTGGCGTTAAAGACGCTAAGCGAACCTGCGCCTTGATTTCGTCATTTAACGGCTTTTTCCCCGCAATTTTAGCATCCACCCAAAGATCGACGAGATCGCCTACACCTTCAGCTTCCAAAGTATGAGTCTTTAGCGCTGCCAAATAATCTTCGTTAGTTGAGCAGCCAGACAAATAAACATGCATTGGGTAATAACGAGTTAAATAGATTTCACTCTTATTAAGCTCTGCGTGCCCTAATTCATGATCCACACTCAAACGTTCCACATAAATGCGAGGCCCCTTAAAGGAAGCTTGTAATTGGCCGTGCATGACCCCAGTATCATATCCATCTTGATGGTAACGCCCATAGGCTAAGTCAAGCTTTTCAACTACAGAATCAAAAGGGAGAATCACGGTTGGCAACATGCCAACATTACGAATGATTAAATCTCGGTCAAACGGCGTGGTAAACGCTTTGTCTTCAAGTTCCGGGTCATCCGCTGGTTCATTAGGGTCATCTGTGAAACGTTCATTATGTAACCCCACATCTAAATAACCAATTTGCCCACGTTTAAGCGTAATGGTCCCACCTTCAAATACTGCGCTTAACGAAACATCAGCCACAGCTACATCCAGCACGTCACTTAACAATAAGAAATTATGCACTTGTACGTCTTTTAACGTAACGACCAACGGTAAATTAATCTTTTGGCCGACTTCCTCTTTGATGTAATTGCGATTTAAAGTCGCTAACTTATTATCACGGTTTGAAGGCGCATATGCGTAATCCATCCCACCTTGTTGGAGCCGCCCCACTCTTACTAATTCCTTAAAATCAGGAGCGTAAGTAAGTGCGTTTTTAGTTTCACGGCGGTAAAGTTCTGGATTAATTTTAGCTAAAGCGCCTTGAGGCCCGCGCTGCACTAGCTTTGAGTAGGTAGTAGGCTTGGCGCTAGTAATCGTCGCCTTGGTTGCGGCTTTAGTTTCAACTTTGGTTTTGGCTTTGGCATTGGCTTTGGTTGCGGCCGTTAAGTTTTTGTCTTCCGGTTCATCTTGCGACGCTAGGGTTAAGTTTTTGCCTGGCACTTTTGAGTTGGCCCAAGTCTCGTTAGCCCAAACTTCAGCCTTTGAAGTTACAGCTTGCGTTTTAGTAGAGGCAGTTGCCGTCATGTTGGCGCTTTGAGTCAGAGCATTTTCGTTATCTTGAGGCCAAGGCAAAGGAGCAATTTTCCACGAGTTATCTGGCGCTTTTTTCGTAATTCGCTTCATTACTAGCGTTTCGTCGTCGTATTCAAAGGCCCGAACTTCTTTTAAGCGTTCTTGTAAAAAGTCGACTAGTAATGGCATATCCTTTGCTTTTTGGCCTAACACCAAGAGCACATTAGTCCCTTTGATTTTACGCACATCAAAGTGACCACGAATAAGTGACAATAAACTGTAGTCAATTTCTAAATGAGACGCTTCTAGTGTTAAGACTTGAGGAATCTTTATCGCTAGATTATGGAGCACAAAACCATGTCCAAAGTGGCCACTAACGTACTCAAATTGAATTCCGTCATCAAGTTTTTTGACCTGGTTTAGTAAAAATTCAGCCCCAAAAGAAGTAAAGAACAAGCAAGAGCAAATAACAACAATAAATAAGCCCCCACCGGTCACAAAACGTAACGTCAATAAACTCCAATTCCACATTACGCGGGAAATCACGCTACTAATAGTCCAAAAGCGATTAGTCGCTGATTTTGGTGCCGTCGCCTTCATAGTAGTAGACTTCGTGGCCCGAGCTTGTGATTCTTGGTTTTTGGGAGTTGCCATGGAGTTTAGTGTCCCGTTTTTTTCTTCGTTTTTTGGCGAGTGGTTTGGCGTTAAAGTCTCAGGATTTAAACCAGCCTTGGCCTTTAAGTTCTCTGAAGCGTCAGCTTTATTAGGGGCGGCCAAATCTGGGTTGTTCTTAACCGTAGCCTGAGCATCAGCCTGACGTGAGGCGCGACCAAAAATTTTTGCTAAAAAGTTAAAATTCATTAGAGCCTCCTTATAAATCCGGACCAATCCCAAAATGCAAATGGAATGGTGGATTCTTTTCTGAAACCCCAAATGCAAGATCTAAACGCACTAGCCCAATCGGGGTAATGAAACGGCCCCCAATCCCTGAGCCTACGTAAATATTATCGCTCTTGTAATTGTTTGTTGCGGTCCCAGCGTCAGTAAATAGCGCTAAGCGCGCAAAAGAGACCACCGGAATTTGTACTTCAACCGAGCCCACACTCAAATATCGGCCCCCTGTTAAATAACCCTGGGCGTCTTTATCAGAGATCTCTTTATAACCAAAACCGCGTAGGGTCGTATCACCCCCGGTAAAGAATCTAAAGGATGGCGGAATGTCTTCAACCTCGTGCCCGATATTAACCCCTTGTTCTGCACGCAATAATAGACGTGAGTTTTCAGTTGGGGAAAACATAATGCGTCCCTGCGCATATACTTGTAAGAACGTATAATCCGATGAAATATCGCGCGAGGTCCCAAAGACTGTTAAGGACAATCGATTGCCTTCTTCAGGATCGTTTCGAGGAAATGATTCAAGGCGGTAAATTGTTACCCCAGCCCCAATAACTTTACCATTACCAGTTTCCCGACCTTGTTCAAAGTCTTCATACTGCACGTTGCCCCAATAGTCACGTTTCCACTGGCCGGTAGTTTCTGCCACATAGTGCGCTTGAAACGACGTGATACGATCTTTTGTATCATTTAGGTCATCAAAACGTTGCTGACCTTGGAGGTAATAATAATCGAGTAATGGATTTTTACGCGGAATCTTGTAACGCACTAAAAAGTCTTGGCGTAAATTAGAAAGTTTGGTCTGCATCGTCAAAGAATGGCCCGCTTCATTTAATAATGGCATCGTCCATCCTAAACGGCCTCGTACCCCTTCATCAGTAGCATAACCTAAACCAGTTTCCATAATGTTAAAGCTTTTACGCTTTAAGGTAATACGAACCGGGACACTGCCCTCATCACGTTTATCAAGCTCCGGCACCACTTCAGCCGTTCTAAAATAACCAGTGCTATATAATCTTTGGCTCGTAACACTAAAGCTGTTTAGATTAAAGTTACGTCCCGTTCTTACGCGCACTAATGGTTTAACGACATTAGCGTACTCTATATCACCATCATAAACTATTTGTCCTAAGCGATAAGCGCGCCCAGTGTCGATGGTAAGCACGATAGAGGCACAATTTTCTGCCACGTTAGCCACGACTCTGGTCGTCACAAACTTCGCATCAAAATACCCAAAAGAGAGCGCCTTGCTCATCATGTCTGATTTTAGGTTTTCATATACATTATGCCGAAAAACCGAATACGGTTTTAGAGAATGGTTTTTAAAGAGCGCCATATAACGTGGATCAGTCATGGCCTCTCCTAACACCACCAAATCGACCCGCTTAATCCACATTGGTTTACCGGCTATTACTTTTACTTCGAGCTCCGGAGCTCGAGCTGAAGATAATCTAAAGAATACTTGAGCGTGATAGTACCCAAAAACTTCTACCGCAGCTAAGATCTGTTTGGTAATATCTTGACGTCTAGTTTCAAGGTTAGCTCTTTTTATTTCCGGCAGGGTTGAGAGGTAAACTTCAATATTATCCTTGAGGTCTTCTGCATCTTTAGCGTCGTCACCCACCTCAACTTGATACTCTAGATTACGGCCCATATCCTCAAATGACACATCATCTTTGAGGTAAATAGGAGCATTTGAAAAAGCATTGACCCAACCATCGAGGGTGGCATCCTTACGACTTGGAGTGGCACTTGTATTGTTTGACGCTATCTCAGACTCAGCGTTTATATTATCATTAGCCTCAGCCAAAGTCAGAGCAAGGGGCCCGAAGGCTACTAAAAAAATAGCCCCTAGTCTGCACAAACAATTAAAAACACGCATATTCAACATATATTTGAAAATATTTATAATCAGTTTTTCTCAAACTCAAGTTGCGCTAAATAAGGCGAAATGTAACAAGCAAAATTTATTTTAAAGGCCCATTGGGGCTTACACAAATTTCGTCATGACAAGTTAGAATTAATTACAACTTAAGAAATAGCTATAGTGATGATAGTAGACCTAAGAAAGTGAGTTAACCATAAAAAAGCAAGCTAAAAAAGTAAGCTAAAATTGTTAAATTCATTTCTCAGCCTAAAAACCCACCACTTGGTTACTTAACAAATTTAGTTATCCTATCACAACTTTCCTCTAAACAGGATCATAGGTTTAAAACCTTGGCCCAATTTCCTAACCTATTGCTCCATTTTTATCAAACTTGGTCCCAATTTTCAAAAAAACGCCCTAAAATCCTAGTACCCTCGGCTACCCCAAATTTGGTTGCAGATATCCTCTCCACTTACTCAGGTGGCGTTAAAGCGGGCTTAAACCCCAATTTACCGCTCCCAACCCTCACCAATATTCCCCAAAAAAATTGCCAAAAAAAACCACCCCTTAAGTGGAGTGGCTTCTTAGATATTAGAATGCTTTAACTTACAGCAAAAATTTTACTTTTTGATATTAAGCTTGCTGTGCAAAATGTCATGGAGTTCTTGAATGTTGTGCACTGCTTCAGTTTCATCAACATTAGTATCAATAGCCATGCAGTTAGCCATAGCCGCATTCATTGTAGTGGTATAAGTCACCTTGTACTGTAACGCACCGCGACGAAGAGTCTTAGAGTCTTCGATCGCCTGACGGCCTTCAGTAGTATTGATGATGTAGTTATATTCACCACTCTTCATGTAGTCAAGAATGTTTGGACGACCTTCGTAAACCTTCTTCACGGTACGGCATGGAATACCAGCTTCGGCAAGAACCTGAGCGGTCCCGCGAGTTGCATCGATTTCAAAACCTTCCTTAATGAGTTTTTGGCCAAGTTCAACGAGACGTGGCTTGTCAGACTTTCTAACTGAAAGTAAAACCTTACCATTCTTCTGAATACGAGAACCAGCACCCATCTGAGCCTTAGCAAAAGCTTCAGGGAAAGTACGGCCTACGCCCATAACTTCACCGGTAGAACGCATTTCAGGGCCGAGAAGTGGGTCAACACCTGGGAACTTATTGAATGGTAATACTACTTCCTTAACAGAGTAGTATGGTGGAATAACTTCAGAGGTAAAGCCCTGCTGTTCGAGATCTTCGCCTACCATGATACGAGCCGCAACCTTAGCTAAAGGTACCCCAGTAGCCTTAGATACGAACGGAACGGTACGAGCTGCACGTGGGTTTACTTCGATAAGGAACACTTCTTCGCCACGAACAGCGAACTGAGTATTCATAAGACCCATAACCCCAAGTTCAAGCGCAAGCTTAGTTACTTGGTCACGGATAACGTCCTGAACTTCCTTTGAAAGCTTGTATGGAGGTAATGAGCAGCTAGAGTCACCAGAGTGAATACCACACTGTTCAATGTGTTCCATAATGCCGCCGATAACTACGCGCTTGCCATCGCAAACTGCGTCAACGTCAACTTCGGTTGCATTATCAAGGAACTTATCGAGGAGCACTGGAGCTTCATTAGAAACGCGAACCGCTTCTTTGAAGTAACGACGTAAATCGTTTTCGTCGTACACGATTTCCATTGCACGACCACCGAGTACGTATGAAGGACGTACAACGAGCGGATAAGTAATCTGCTTAGCCTTTTCTACCGCTTCTTCAAGAGCAGTAACAGTAGCGTTTACTGGCTGTAAGAGGTGGAGACGATTTACCGCCTGCTGGAAACGTTCACGGTCTTCAGCACGGTCGATAGAATCTGGGCTAGTACCAATGATTGGAACACCAGCCTTTTCAAGAGCGAGAGCTAACTTGAGCGGAGTCTGACCACCGAACTGTACGATAACACCAGCTGGATTTTCAACACGGCAGATTTCAAGTACGTCTTCAAGAGTTACAGGCTCAAAATAGAGTCTGTCAGAAGTGTCGTAGTCGGTTGAAACGGTTTCTGGGTTACAGTTAACCATGATGGTTTCGTAACCGTCAGCATGTAATGCTAAAGCCGCATGTACACAGCAATAGTCGAATTCGATCCCCTGGCCGATACGGTTAGGACCGCCACCAAGAATCATGATCTTCTTCTTGTCGGTATGTTCAACTTCTGATTCTTCATCATAGCTTGAGTACATGTAAGCAGTATTAGTAGCAAATTCTGCTGCACAAGTATCAACACGCTTGTAAACAGGAAGTACATTGAGGCGATAACGGAGCTTGCGGATTTCACGTTCTGAGCAACCAACGAGCTTACTAATACGGATATCAGAGAAGCCCTTACGCTTAATTAAACGGAGGAAATCTTCAGTTAAGCCAGAAATACCAGCTTCTTCAATCTGCTTTTCAAGTTTAACAAGTTCTTCAACCTGTACTAAGAACCATGGATCGATATCTGTACGTTCATGTACTTCATCTAAAGTCATGCCGAAACGGAAGGCATCAGCCACATACCAAATACGGTGTGAGCCAGCGTCACGAAGTTCGTGCACAATCTTTTGACGAGCATCTTCAGACTTAAGATCAACTTCAGGGTCGAGACCAGACTTGCCGATTTCAAGACCACGAAGAGCCTTTTGTAAAGATTCTTGGAAATTACGGCCGATAGCCATAACTTCACCTACAGACTTCATCTGAGTAGTCAAACGGTCATTTGCTTGCGCAAACTTTTCGAAATTGAATCTTGGAACCTTAGTTACTACGTAGTCGATAGATGGCTCGAATGAAGCTGGAGTCTTACCGCCAGTAATATCATTGCGAAGTTCATCTAAGGTGTAACCTACAGCAAGCTTAGCTGCAATCTTAGCGATTGGGAAGCCAGTAGCCTTAGAAGCTAATGCTGAAGAACGTGATACACGTGGGTTCATTTCGATGATAACCATACGGCCGTCTTTCGGATTGATACCGAACTGAACGTTAGAACCGCCGGTTTCTACCCCGATTTCACGCAGCACTGCCATAGATGCGTTACGCATGATCTGATATTCTTTATCAGTCAAGGTCTGAGCAGGAGCTACAGTAATGGAGTCACCAGTATGGATCCCCATAGGGTCGAAGTTTTCGATAGAACAAACGATAATGCAGTTGTCATTGCGGTCACGCACAACTTCCATTTCGTATTCTTTCCAACCGATCAATGATTCATCGATGAGAAGTTCATGAGTTGGAGAAAGATCGAGACCTCTGGTACAGATTTCTTCGAATTCTTCAGGGTTGTATGCGATCCCGCCACCTGAACCACCCATAGTGAATGATGGACGAATAATACATGGGAAGCCAACTTCGTGTTGAACATTCCAAGCTTCTTCCATGCTATGAGCAATACCTGCACGTGGGCACTGTAAGCCGATGTTCTTCATCGCCTTATCAAAACGATCACGGTCTTCTGCTTTATCGATTGCATCAGCAGTAGCACCAATCATTTCAACGCCGAACTGCTTGAGTACGCCGTGGTTTTCAAGATCGAGGGCACAGTTAAGTGCAGTCTGACCACCCATGGTTGGGAGAATAGCATCTGGACGTTCACGTTCGATGATACGACTTACTACCTGCCAATTGATTGGTTCAATATAGGTAGCATCAGCCATTTCTGGGTCGGTCATGATGGTAGCCGGGTTAGAGTTTACCAAAATTACGCGGTAACCTTCTTCACGGAGTGCCTTACACGCCTGGGCACCTGAGTAGTCGAATTCACATGCCTGACCGATTACAATCGGACCTGCGCCGAGAATAAGGATACTCTTAATATCAGTACGCTTAGCCATTTACTTCCCCTGACGATATTCTTTAATTAAATCAATGAAGTGATCGAAAAGACCTGCTGCATCGTGTGGCCCTGGACTTGCTTCTGGGTGTCCCTGGAAGCTAAATGCAGGCTTATCAGTGCGCGCAATACCCTGAACAGTACCATCGAAGAGAGATATGTGAGTTACCTTGAGGCAAGAAGGCAAAGTTTGAGCATCAACAGCGAAACCATGGTTCTGAGAGGTAATCATAACGGTATTGTTTTCGAGGTCCTTAACTGGGTGGTTAGCACCGTGGTGACCAAGCTTCATCTTGATGGTCTTAGCACCAGAGGCTAAACCTAAGAGCTGGTGACCAAGACAGATACCAAATAATGGTACGCCCTTGTCAAGGAAAGTACGGATTGCTTCTTGAGCATAATCACAAGGTTCAGGATCGCCTGGGCCATTTGACAAGAAGATCCCGTCTGGATTCATTGCAAGAACTTCTGAAGCAGGAGTATTAGCTGGAACTACAGTCAAACGACAGCCTCGTTCAGCAAGCATTCTTAAAATATTGCGCTTAGCCCCAAAATCATAAGCTACTACGTGGTAAGGAAGGTCAGCTGCATTTTGTTGCTTATGGCCCTGACCAAGCTTCCAAACACCTTCAGTCCATTCATAAGGCTTATCACAAGTAACAACCTTGGCGAGGTCCATGCCTTTAAGGCCTGGGAATTCTTGAGCAAGCTTAAGAGCTTTTGCTTCATCAAGGTCATCTGTAGTCATGATGCAACCAGACTGAGCACCCTTTTCACGAAGGAGACGGGTGAGCTTACGAGTGTCGATGTCGCAAATACCAACTACGTTGTTTTTTACAAGATAATCGGAAAGAGACATTTCACTACGGAAGTTAGAAACAAGCAGCGGAAGGTCGCGGATAACAAGCCCTTGTGGGTGCACTGCAGAAGATTCTTCATCTTCACTGTTGCAGCCATAGTTGCCTATATGTGGGTAAGTAAGTGTTACGATTTGTTTGGAATAGGAAGGATCAGTTAAGATTTCCTGATAGCCGGTCATAGAAGTGTTAAATACTACTTCACCGACAGCCACCCCTTTTGCGCCAAATGAAACACCTCTGAATACAGTGCCATCTGCCAACACTAGTAATGCAGAATGAGTCAAAATGACCTCCAAATTAAAATTTTAAGAAGTTCACGGGTACTCGAAAAGCACGTCCAGTGGTGTACAGGGCGCGCTCCTCGAAAAATTTGTTTAAATCTTGTGTATTCTATACTAATTCTTATAGATTTCAACAAAAAAGCTCTTTTGCGGTACAAAGGCCCACCCATCTGAGCAAGTTTTAGGCGTTAGCTCGTAACTTTTTACATTAAAAAAACGAAGAAAACACAGGAGTGATCACAAAAACAAACAAGAATCTAACATTTTTGTAGGACTTATCTTAAAAAATCGTTACACCGCAGGCGCGGAATCCACTGTATTAGTTTTACTTGCAACTAAAGCGCGTACATTTATCCTAGGCACGAGCGTTTGAAGCCTATGCGTGAGCGTTTTACTACATGTTTTTGTTTTTGGGACCAAACTCCGACATCTATAAATTAAGTTCGTTGATAGAGCTTATACACCAAATACTTTAAGACTGGACCTAATACTTTAAATCCTAGCCTCGCACAGTAGGTATTAGCCCCAAACATCTAAATCAAAATAAGGCCCGACCTTCTATCCTGTTATCTACACGGCGCTGACGAGGAAGATGACTAGACAGACCCAGCGGTCTGGAAGAAAGCCAATCCCACACTTGGCATTACGGTGGTGCCGTTATTTTAGATCTACAAAAAGTTTATAAGCTACAGTTTTGTAGGCTTACTCACCCTTTTACTAAATTCACGCTTCATAAGCCATCGTTTTTACTTGATTTATTGCTAAATCTTCGTTCAAACTATGGGGATCCACGCGCATAAATTCGGCGGTAACTCCACCTACTAAAGTCTTTTTC
>UQCV01000020.1 GCA_900539665.1 uncultured Succinivibrionaceae bacterium
TATCTAATTTCATTGTATTTCAGCCTTTCTCCTGTATTCGACTGAATACATTATGCATAATGTTTAGAAAGCTGTCAAGTAGATTTCGGCAATTCATCTCACCACCTTAGAGGTGGGAGACTTCTTGCCGAATTCAGTTAAAATGGAACTATTGAGTTCGGCACATTAATTAACTCTTTAAGCTTATGCGCTCAAGACCAATAAAGGCCTTTATAAAACGCTCTAAAATTTAAGAAACTTAGCAAGCAACGCTTTGGCAAGACTTTGCTTTTATAGGTCCTCTCCTATTCAAACATTTTAAAAACGCCAATCAATTGATAAGGTCCTTCCTAACGAGGCTATGCTTTGCCACCCACCAAAGGCAAGGTAATGTTTTTCATAGGTTCATAGGCTAGACGCAAAAGCATGTTTTGCGAGCAAAAACACGAATCTTATGCAAATTTAACCTAATTCACACCTTAGAAATCTACATCAATGTATATTTTAGTCATATGCACTTATACAGGAGAACTTAGTCATGTCTGAAAATATTGTTTTTGCCATTGCTTATGATTTTGACGGTACTTTAAGTGCTGACAACATGCAAGAATACGAATTTATTCCCCGCCTTGGCGTATCTAGCGCAGAATTTTGGCATGAAGCTCAGGAAATTAGTAACGCTAATTCATCTGACCCAACCCTAACTTATATGTACTTGATGTTACATAAAGCAACCGCTAAGAATATCCCTATTCGTTATGAAGATTTCGTTGCTTGTGGCAATAAAATTCACTTTTTTAATGGCGTAGAAACTTGGTTTGACCGAATTAGCGCTTATGGTCAATCCTTAGGTATTACTGTAGAGCACTTTATTATTTCATCAGGGCTGCGTGAAATCATTGCGGGCTGTAGTATTGTCCCCAAATTTAAAAAGATCTTTGCCTCCAACTTTTTATATGATGCTAATGGGGTCGCTTGTTGGCCCGCTCTGGCTATAAATTACACCACTAAAACACAATATCTTTATCGTATCAACAAGGGTGCTTTAGACGAAAGTGACAACTATTTGGTCAACCAATACATTCCAGACCATGAACGTCATGTGCCATTTAAACGCATGCTATTTATTGGCGACGGTTTAACCGATGTACCATGCTTTAGATTACTACGCACCTTAGGTGGGCAAGCGATCGCTGTTTATAATGAAAACGAACCTGATAGTTTAGCGCGCGTCAAAGAAGTAGCCTGTGGCGGACATCGCTCGTCCTACATCTTCCCCACTGACTATAGTGAAGGTAGCCGCATGGAACAAACGGTAAAAGCTATGCTTGCCAAAGCGGCGGCTGAACATGAGCTCGATTTATTAAAAGCCTATGCCTAAAAATTTGCAGCCAGCTTAAAAGCATCCCGCTTTAAATCATAGCTCCTAGGAAATTAAGGACCACCAAAAGATTGGTATTTTTTATAAAAATTGTGGCGTTCCATATAAGTCTCAAAACTTAATAAGGAGCGCCACAATTTAATTTTATAGATTGTTTTGGCTACGTTTAAACTAAGAGTACGCCCATAATGTTACTTTTCACCATAGCGTGCTTTAATAATTTCATACGCTTCGTTGATGGTTTTAAGCTTTTCAGTATAAACCTTTTGTACCTCCTCCCCTTCTGTCGCTACACGGTCAGGATGGTAACGATTTGCAAGTTTATGGTAAGCGCGTTTAATCTCCTTAAACGGAGTGCCTTCCTTAACTCCTAAGACGTCTAAAGCATTTTGGAAGTCATCGTTATAAACATGAGCCCGACTTGATTCTTCATAACCAGAATTATAATTTGCCCCAGAGTCATAATTTGAGTTGTAATTTGCCCCTTCATCGCGGTACTGATTTTGCTGATTGTATTCTTGGTTACGTCTATATTCTTGCTGCTGTCTAAAGTAGTTAAAATGAGCATAAGCTATTTGTTCACGAATAAAACGTTCAGTCACATAATCAGCGACCCCAATTAAACGGGACACAGTCATAATGCGACGATGTTCTTCTTCGTCTAACACCCCATCACAAGCTACCAAATAGACACACATTTCAATAAATTGATGCAAGAGATGGCGATTACCATGTGATAATTGCTTTAAGATTTGGCAATTAGAGCTAGGATCGGTTAAATCCTTACCTAACTTAAAACAATAATGTAATTGCGATTGTTCTTCGTCAGGCAACCCCTCAATCGCATTTTGTAAAAAACTAACTTGAGCTTTAATAACCGTACCACGAGCTTTGGCGATATAACCAAAGAGTTCGAATGATGCTTGTCTGAATCTTTTATGCTCTTCAGGACTCATTACATCACGGTTATAAAATGGGTTATATTTAATATCTAATCGTTTTGCTAAGTACCAACCAATAAATATAAAGGCCCAAAAAAATATGAAACCACCTGGAAGGCGGCCAAAATTAAGTATGCACAATAGGAGAAAGAGGAATCTAAATCCACAACCTAGAATCTTAAAGAGAGTATACATTTATTATCCTTTATTATGTTCACACCTTTAGTATAGCACCGATTTTGAGGTCTTTTGATTTAAAAAAGTCGACTTCCACAAAATGCGAACTGCCATTTAAAATTGAACACTCTTTTTAATTTTGCAGAATTTTTATGAATTATTCTGAGCTTTTACGCGCGCACTAACCAAGGCTAAACGTTCAGGCGTCCCCACGTCACACCAATAATCGTGCATCACCTCTCCTTTTAGAGCCCCTTTATTAATCCACTCCTCAAAATACGGTCTTAATGGAGCCCTTTCATCAGGCACCGAACTAAAAGCTTCAGGCCGATACACAGCTAAGCCACTAAAAGTAAATTCAGGTTTGATAGTCACCAACCCTTGAGCAGAAAGGCTAAAGTCACCACCTAAATGATGTGCTGGATTTTTTACAAGCACTAAAAACCCTAAGGCCGTACCTAAATCAATTTGCGGAAGTTTTTGGTAATCATATTCGGTGTAGACATCGCCATTAACCACTACAAATGGCTCTGTGCCTAAAAGAGGCAACGCATGCTTAATCCCGCCCGCTGTTTCTAAACCACCTGGAATTTCCGGGGAATATGCAATATGGACTCCATATTGAGCCCCATCGCCTATGGTTTCTTCGATTTTTAAGCCCAACCAAGCATGATTTACCACAAGCTCTGTAATCCCAGCTGCTTTTAATTTTTCAATATGATAAACAATCAAGGGCTTGCCATTTACTGGCAGTAAGGGCTTAGGTAAAGTATCAGTTAAAGGACGCATTCTTTCGCCTCGCCCGGCCGCAAGTATCATCGCTTTCATAGTTACTCTCCCGCCTTTGATGGAATGGTTGTAGGGGCTTTAGCCCCACAATAGTGGTGCATTAAGTTCGCAAAATCAGTTAATTCTGGATATTTGGTAGCTACGGTGAACACATACTTTTCAACCAAGGGTAAATTCTTTAAATAACCTTGTTTTCCATCTCTTAAGGCTAATCTATTAAAGATCCCAAGACACTTAACATGGCGTTGTAGCCCTGCAAGATCAACTAGGCGCGTAAATTCAGCCAAGCTTAAGGCACCGTGCAAGAAACATTCATCATAGCGATTAAAGGCATAACTAAGAAGTTCATCCACCAGCTCTAGTGGTAACTCGACGTAACAATCCCTAATTAAAGATGCTAAATCATAACCTAACGGCCCTTTAACCATATCCTGAAAATCAATCAACCCTATTTGAGACTTGTTTGGATTTAGCTTATCAATTGGGGTCATGATATTACGAGAGTGATAATCGCGATGCATCGCAACTAGTGGCGCCTTTAAATCAGCTTCAGTCCATATTTTTTCTGCTACTTGAAAAATCTGTGCTTCAGAGGCACTTAACGAAATATCATGAGCCTTAAAATAATAATCACGGCAAATGTCATCTTCCCGTTTTATAAAAGCTTCATCATATAGGGGCAAATTGGTGGTATCAACCTTCGTAAGTTCGACCATAGTATCAATGGCTTGCAAATATAAAGAGCGTAATTTTTGTTGATCTGTCCCGCAAGCTTTAATTAAATCCGCAAAAGAACTAGTGCCTAAATCAGTAACTAATAAGAAGCCGTTTTCGTAATCCACAGCTAATACCCGAGGGGCTAAGATTTTGGCGTTTTGTAGACGTGAGGCAATATCCACAAATTCATGATTTTTTTCGGTCGTGCATGGAGCATCCATCAATATGCCTTCCGGCACGCGGTAAAATTTACGGTTAGACGCATCGCCACAAATTAAAGTTGGGTTACCTTGTCCCTGGTGCTCAGCATAAAAATCACACAATTGGGCCCATCTTTTGGTTTTATAATCAGTCATATATTCTCGCCACGTATACTTTGGTCACTAAAAACTTATCCACAAGTAAACCAAGCATCAAGTTTAAAATTACTTATTCCAAGCCTTTACCTTTATCTAAAATCTAAGGCTTAACACCAAGCCTAAATCACTTCCATAAGATTACAACAAAACCTAGGTTCGAGCAGGTAGACTTTGGAGTCTATTAGTAAAAATAAAGCCTAAGTCTAAACCTAGGCTTTAAAACTTTAATTTAAACTAGATCTTAGGTAAGACCAATCTTACCTAAACTTAGCTTACTTCGCCTTAGCAAACATTAAATCCCAAACTCCATGTCCTAAATTATTGCCTCGGTTTTCAAACTTAGTTAACGGACGAAATTCAGGACGAGGCACGTAAGTACCATCAGGAGATAAATTTTTTAAACGTTGGTCGGCTTGTAAAATTTCTAACATTTCTTCCGCATAATTCTGCCAATCAGTAGCCATATGGATATAACCTGTAGCAGTTAAGTGTGGAATTACCATATCTAAAAATTCAGGTTTTACGATACGGCGCTTGTGGTGCTTAGCTTTATGCCATGGATCAGGGAAGAATAATTGCATCGCATCAATGCAATTTAAGGGTAGCATGTTCTGAAAAACTTCAACCGCATCATGGTGCATTACTCTTAGATTAGTAACCCCCATTTCCTTAGCATATGCAAGAGCAGCGCCTACCCCAGGGGTGTGCACTTCAATCCCTAAGAAATTGTGTTCCGGCGCAGCGACTGCCATTTCTACGAGAGATTTTCCCATCCCAAAACCAATTTCCACAGTTAATGGCGCAACACGCCCAAAAACCGCAGCCAAATCGATAAGTTCACCGGTGTATTCAATGCCCCAAAGAGGCCATAATTCTCTTAAAGCTTTTTCTTGACCGGTGGTTAAACGACCTTCACGAAGCACAAAACTCTTAATTCTGTGTTCAGTGCTTGCAACCACACGCGGATCAGCAAAGATATCTGCATTTTTTAAAGCAGATTTAGACGCATCTTTAGTCTCATTTTCTGCCATCAAGGTTTCGTCTTTAATTTCACTCATGCTTAAACTTATTCCTTGTCCTTTCTTTAACCAATACAACTTATAAATAAACTTGAATATTACTTCCTAAGTTCTATTTTAAAAAAGTTGCGCTTTGATAAATCGGGGCTTATTTACAAAAAATGCCCCGTTTCCATGTATCAAACAGAGCATTTTGAATTTATTTGACCGTGTTATCTTGGCCTGACTGCTCTCACGGGCAAGCCCGTGGGGTTCTGATTGTCAAGTGTAGCTTGTAATCGTACACCATTTTCAGGCTTTGGAGTTACAAGTGTAAATCTGTTTGAATCAGGACTTTCATTACCAAAGAGTCCTACGACCACATTAGCGATAAATTTCTGTCTTACGACAAGGAAGTACAGTCAATCTTCCTTGCATTTAAATTATATATTGTTTCATGCTAATGTCAAGTGGTAAAAATATAGTTTTTCATAGAAAGCGACTTTCATCCCACACGCAAGCGTGTGGGATGAAAGTCGCAATTTATAACACTTTTAAGCTAATGTTAGTTTAGCTATCAATTTTCATTATTAAACTAAGACTAACTATTCTATCTAACTTATTGTTCTTATTTTTTTACTTTTTAAGTTTTTTACTTTTTAAGTTTTAGATAAGACCTAGTTCAGACATAGCAGCCTTAATTTCAGCCTTGGTTTCAGCTGATAATGGCATAATTGGTAATCTGCATTCTTCAGTGCAAAGACCTAAGAGTGAAGCTGCATACTTAGCACCAGCTGGGCTAGGTTCTTTGAACATTAACTTGTGAAGACGCATTAACTTGTCTTGCTGCACGCGAGCCTTAGCGTAATCGCCTGCTGCGGTAAGTGCTTGTACCTCTGCTACCAACTTTGGAGCGATGTTAGCGGTTACAGAGATAACCCCAGTACCACCAGCTACGTTATAGCTTACTGCAGTTGAATCTTCACCAGACAACCATACAAAGTCAGGCTTCTTAACTAATTGTCTTTCAATCCATGGTCTTTCAAGATTACCAGTAGCATCCTTGATCCCAACAACACGTGGAAGTTCAGCTAAACGAGCTACAGTTTCAGGTAAAATGTTTACTACTGCACGACCTGGAATGTTATAAAGCACGATTGGGATATTGGTTGCATCGTGCACGGTCTTAAAGTGTTGGTACAAACCTTCCTGATTTGGACGGTTGTAGTAGCCTGCAACATGAAGAGTTGCATCAGCACCATACTTTTCCGCAACCTTGGTGTATTCGATGGCTTCAATTGGGTTATTAGAACCAGCACCAGCAATGATGGTCATCTTACCCTTAGCAATTTCAGCGGTAATTTCAATTACACGACAATGTTCTTCTGGAGTAAGAGTTGGGCATTCACCAGTAGTACCAACTGGAACAACACCGTCAGTCCCCTGTTCCACATGCCATGCGACCATTTTACGCAATGCATCTTCATCAAGTTTGCCGTCACGGAACGGAGTAATAAGTGCAACTATAGAGCCATGAATCATCTATATAATCCTCGCAATTGAATTGCTTAAGACAAAAGAAACTTTAACAACATATATCTTCAAGATATTAGATATATATACATGGCGCCCATTATAACCTAATAAGTGTATGTTTGTATTTAACAAGGTAGAAAAAATCCCCGTACATTTGGAAAAATACAAGTGACGGGGATTTTTAGCGCTTATAAGTTAATTACAAAAACGTAAACTTATTACTTTTGTCTTAAAGTTGGGAACAAAATTACGTCTCTGATAGTGTGGCAATTAGTGAATAACATTACCAAACGGTCGATCCCGATACCTTCACCAGCTGTTGGTGGAAGACCATGTTCAAGCGCAGTCACGAAGTCTGCATCATAGTACATAGCCTCATCGTCGCCAGCTTCTTTTTGTTCCACCTGAGCCTTGAATCTAGCAGCCTGGTCTTCAGCATCATTAAGTTCTGAGAAGGCATTACCAAGTTCACGACCAGCAATGAAGAATTCAAAACGATCAGTGAAAGCAGGGTTCTTATCATTTCTACGAGCTAATGGAGAAATTTCGAACGGGTATTCAGTAATAAAGGTTGGCTGAATGAGCTTGCTTTCGGCAGTTTCTTCGAAGATTGCAGAAATTAAGTGACCAAGCTTCCAAGCGCTCAATACGTCGACATGAAGCTTCTTAGCAACAGCTAAAGCCCGATCATAGTCTTCAAGATCTTCTGGTTGAATCCATGGAGCGTACTTAAGAATAGCTTCCTTCATAGTAAGGCGATCAAATGGTTGAGCGAAGTCGAGGTTGATACCTTCTTCGCCTTCCTTAGCGTAATGAATCTTAGTAGAACCAAGAACTTCAAGCGCTAAAGTCTTAAATAAGTCTTCAGTAAAGTCGATAAGATCGTTGTAGTCTGCATAAGCCATGTAGAATTCCATCATAGTGAATTCAGGGTTATGACGCACATCGATACCTTCGTTACGGAAGTTACGGTTTAATTCGAATACTCGTTCAAAACCACCTACAACCAAACGCTTAAGAAACAACTCAGGAGCGATACGAAGATACATATCCATATCAAGAGCATTGTGGTGAGTAATGAATGGTCGAGCAGAAGCACCACCTGGAATTGGCTGCATCATTGGAGTTTCAACTTCCATGAAGCCGTGTTCAGTCATGTACTTACGAATACCAGCAATCACCTTTGAACGAATCACAAAGGTACGACGAGAGCTTTCGTTAGCGATTAAGTCAAGGTAACGTTGACGGCAACGAGCTTCTTGATCGGTCAAGCCTTTGTACTTTTCAGGAAGAGGACGTAAAGCCTTAGTCAAAAGACGTAATGAAGAAACGTGAACAGAAAGCTCACCAGTCTTAGTCTTAAATACGTAACCTTCGCACCCAATGATGTCACCAAGATCCAGCTTCTTGAATTCTTCTTGGTAAAAACCTTCTGGTAAATCATCACGAGTTACGTAGATCTGGATACGACCACCCACATCTTGAATAGTAGCAAATGAAGCCTTACCCATGATACGACGAGTCATCATACGGCCGGCAATCTTCACTACGTGCTTTTCAGCGAGCAATTCTTCTTCGGTCTTGCCATCATAAAGTTCATGCAATTGAGAAGAGATATGATCTCTACGGAAATCATTAGGGAAGGCTATCCCCTTTTCTCTGATAGCTGCGAGCTTAGCGCGACGTACAGCCATTTCGTTGTTTAATTCACTTTCTTGATTAGTTTGCTGAGTTTCCATAACTATTCCTAAGTAACGTTTAAAGACCAGCCTTAAGGCTTTCCTCTATAAATTCCATCAGATCACCATCTAGGACCGCTTGGGTATTTATTTCCTCGACTCCAGTTCTTAGATCCTTAACCCGAGAATCATCAAGCACATATGAACGAATTTGACTTCCCCAGCCAATATCTGATTTTGCGTCTTCCACCGCCTGTTTTACAGACAACTTCTTACGCAATTCAAGTTCATAAAGCTTTGCTTTAAGTTGCTTCATGGCTTGATCTCTATTTTGGTGTTGAGAACGTTCATTTTGACACTGCACCACCGTTCCTGTTGGAATATGGGTTAAACGCACTGCCGAGTCAGTTTTATTAATATGCTGCCCACCGGCCCCAGAAGCGCGATAAATATCCACTCTAAGGTCCGCAGGGTTAATGGTAATTTCTATCTTATCGTCAACCTCTGGATAAACGAAGGCTGAACAAAATGAGGTATGACGGCGATTGCCCGAATCAAACGGAGATTTTCTTACTAAGCGGTGAACCCCTGTTTCAGTGCGGAACCAACCATAGGCGTATTCCCCACTAAATTTAATAGTTGCTGACTTAATTCCAGCCACTTCACCAGGAGAAACTTCCATAATTTCAGCTTTAAATCCGTTTTTGTCTGCAAATTTTAGGTACATGCGCATGACCATGCTAGCCCAATCTTGAGCTTCAGTCCCTCCAGAACCGGACTGAATGTCCATGTAGCAATCTGCACTATCGTGTTCCCCACTAAACATGCGCTTAAATTCAAGGGACACTAATTTCTTTTCTAGACCGGAAATTTCGTCCTCTGCTTCAGCTAAAATAGCTTCGTCATTATCTTCTGCCGCCATGCCAACAAGAACATCAATGTCATCAAAACCTGAACCAAGTTCCTTAAAAGTATCGATACAAGCACTAAGAGTCTGCTTTTCTTTGTTTAAGGCTTGAAACTTCTCACGTTCATCCCAAACCCCAGGCTCTGCAAGTAAACCTTCAACTTCTTCTAGACGCTCAACCTTAGCATCTAAGTCAAAGATACCCCCTAAGGCTTTCAAGGCGACTTCTAAGGTCCGCAAGTTTATTTTCGATAGGTGCTAATTCAATCATTCCAGGCCGAATTCCCTAAAAACTGCAACTAAAATTCTCTAAATTGTTTGCTTCCTACTTACACGTATGTTGGTTATATGGTTGTTTACCGATAGTCTTACGCATCTAAGACGCATCAGGTCCAATTACGTAGCGCTTCGAGTTTCTTTTTTTACAACTCTTAAAAGTGAAAGCCCACAAAAAACGCCTTAAAATTTTCAAGGCACACAAATAAAGGATGATTATATCATTTTATCTGCGACCTTGCTCGCATAACAAAGAAAAACACACACAACAAACTCACTTTAAAATTTAACCCCAAACTAATTCAGAACGCACAGAAATACTAAAAATAAACCGCTTTTGTATTATAATGGCCATGTATTGATTGTGATTTTAGGCGGCCACTGGGGCCTAGAAATAATAATTTCTGCTCGAACCGCTCAAACAGGAAACAAATTCATGTTAAAAGAAGACATTACCAATTCAGTTTCTGCAGCCCTTAAGGAAGACCTTGGCGGAGCTGTGGACACCTCTTTGGATGTAACCGCGCAGTTAATCCCTGCTGATCGAGTTAGCGATGCTCATGTTATCACCCGCGAAGCTGGGGTATTTTGTGGCAAAGCTTGGGTTGAAGAAGTGTACAACCAGTTAGGTGGTGGTGTTACTATTACTTGGCACGTAGCTGATGGCGATAAAGTTGCCCCCGGGCAGAAACTATTTAGCTTAAAAGGCAACGCCCGTGTAATGCTAACTGCAGAAAGAACTACCCTCAACTTTGTACAAACTCTTTCTGGTGTCGCTACCGTTGCGGCAAGCTATGTAGCTGAAATGGAAGGCACTAACTGCACCCTACTCGACACTCGTAAGACCATTCCTGGCCTTCGTACCGCCCTTAAATACGCTGTTGTAGCTGGTGGTGGTCATAATCACCGTATGGGTCTTTTTGATGCATACCTTATTAAAGAAAACCACATCATGGCCTGCGGTGGCATCAAGCAAGCAGTTGAAACTGCACGTCGCCTCAATCCAGGCAAGACCGTAGAAGTTGAAGTGGAAAATCTAGATGAACTTCGCCAAGCTTTAGACGCCGGCAGTGATATTATCATGCTCGACAACTTCGACCTTCCAGGCATGGAAGAAGCTGTTAAGATTACTGATCACAAGGCTAAACTTGAAATCTCTGGTAACGTAAACCTCCAAACTATTGGTCGTTATGCTAAAACTGGGGTTGACTTCATTTCCGTAGGGGCATTAACTAAGAATGTTCGTGCTATGGACTTATCTATGAGATTTGATGACTAATAAACTTAGTCCCCAATTTAAGTTTAAGTATTTGCTCTGGCGCAGCTATTGTTGAACAGACATTTAGTCCAAATAGACCGAGGCAAAGAAAATTAGGTATAAATATAAAGGGTAACCATTGGTTACCCTTTTTTAGACTCTTTAAACTCACTTCAAATATTTTCTAAAGCCTTCCTAAAAGAAAGAACATATCCCAATCCGTTTAAGAAAGTTTTCCCCCAATCAAGCAACATTAAAAATCTTGATTTAGGCCACGGAGTATAGATTATTTATTTTCTACAATTTACATTTTTTTGTTATAATTTTATACACATTCTGTGTCTTCACCAAAGCAAGCTCTAAGCAATTGGGACCACACAGTTGCGTAGCCGCAAATAAAATTACAAAACTCAAAAAAAACAAATAAGCATGACCAACAATTAATTTAAATAAATTTTGGTCTACTTAAGACATCGGCATCAAGATACTATTTCAAAACAGTATATTATGCCCATAGGCTCAGAAAACACGGATAAAGCGGCCAAGACAAAGGGAACTGTTCATATGTTTTTCAAATCGATTTTCTATTTTCTTGTGGTACTTATTGCCATGGGGCTTTTAGGCAAAACGAACTACAACACATCTCTTTATAAATCGAACCAAAACATGTTGGAATTTATCTTCCCTATATGGAATTGGGGTAATCCTTGGTTTTATGCCATCATTTCATCTGACGGGATAGATTTCACCAAACCTGATGATCTGCAATTACGTTACGTGCAAGAAAAGTTCGACAAAGCCAAACAAAACAAAGAACAGATTTGTAATGAAAAAGGCTTACAGAGCCCAGAATGTGAAAATGCCGATGTAGAACTCGAAAACATGGCTGCCGATCTTGAAATTGCCCAAGAAGATTTACAAGACCTCATCGACGAAAAAGGCGATGAAATTAAACTTTCTAAGCACTACGAAAAAGACACCTTCAAATTCTAAGGTTCTTACATTTTCTAAAAGGCTTTAACTCTTTTAAGTGAAAAAAGAGCTTATCAAAGTTTAGGACCAGCCCCTAGTAAGTTAAGTTAAATTAAACTACTAGGGGTTTAATTTTTTTCTGGTATTTAGTTTTTGTTGTTCGGCTTTAATCACCTTTATCAAATGGCTATCACATTTAATTTAAAATAAAAGAATTATATCCACAACCTCACTTCGTTTGTTTAGGTTGCCCATTCTTTTTTTCATGCTCTTTTAGAATCTTATTCCCACTCTTAAAAATTCCCATCCTTATTAAGAGCTACTCTGATGATTCAAAAAAAAACGAAAGCCAATCTCCATTATCAGAATTTGGCCTAAAAACCCAAACCTTAAAACAATTAAAAACTCTAAAGTGGGTTAATTTCAAGTTACAACTCTAAATTTATTTCCTTTAGAACAATGGATGCGGATTAAAACTTAGTTTAGCCTTTTAAATCTTCGTCAGTCACATATTCATAGCGTACACGACGAGTTGGTCTTGTTACTAGTTCATAAGCAATAGTGCCTACACTTCGAGCAATACCTTCAACAGGATTGCCTTCCCCCCACAATAAAGCTTCATCACCTAGCTTATCTTGTGCATCAGCCCCAATATCAACAAACATCATGTCCATGCACACATGACCCACTGTTTTAACTAAACGACCGTTTAATAACACTGGAGTGCCATTTGGGACTGAGCGAGGATAACCGTCTGCATAACCAGCAGCCAAAACTGCAAGCTTTGTTGGTTTTGTACAAGTCCAACTTGCGCCATAGCCCACTACATCACCCGGTTTTAAATTTCTAATTTCAATAATGCGCGTAACTAGATTCATTACTGGACGCAGACCTAAATCTGCCCCTTGCCGTCCATCACCATATGGGGTAATCCCGTACTGAATAATCCCACTTCTGACATAAGTAGTTCTACTAACCGGAAAATCCAAAATCCCAGCTGAGTTAGCTAAACATAAAACCCCGCGCGAAAGCTTACTCATTCGCACAAAGGCTGCAATTTGCTCTTCATTATAATTGTAAGTTTTTGGATCATCTGCGCAACTTAAATGGGAAATTAAACCGCAAGGCTTAGCGATACATGGTAAATCTTCTAGCATCTTGATCGCTTGGGCACATTCTTCTTCATTAAAACCCAAACGTTGCATCCCTACGTTTACTTGACACCAAGCTTTTAAGCAACCTTGGCCTTGGTACCTACTTAAAGCTTCTAATTGCTCAAAATTATGCACTGTAAAATCTAAAGACTGTTCTTCAATAGTCTTTAAATCCTCAGCTCGACTAAAGCCGCCCAGCATAATGATCATTTTATCGATCCCTGCTTGTCTTAATTCAAGGGCTTCTTCCAATCTAGCTACCGCAAAACCATGGACATAAGGCTGCATAACTTTGGCACAAGCCACGCTCCCATGCCCGTAGGCGTTTGCTTTCACCACAGCTATCACTTTGGATTCGCCAGCTATGGCACAAATCTTCTTCATGTTGTAATCAAGGGCGCTTAAATTAATTCTCGCCGTTACCGTTTCCATGTCTGGACTCCGTTTTAATAATTACGTTGGAGGTATGTACTTCACATTTCCTTATATCAGTTTTTCAATAAACCTATAATAAGACTTACTGATATTCAGGATTACCAGAAAATTGACAACTTTCAAAACGGGAATACTGGTTTAAAAATACCAGGTTAACCGTGCCAATTGGCCCGTTTCTCTGCTTGCCGATAATAATTTCAGCTTTGCCTTTTAAGCTTGCATCTGTTTGATTATAAACTTCTTCACGATGAACAAACATGATAACGTCAGCATCCTGTTCAATAGAACCAGATTCACGTAAATCCGCATTCATTGGACGTTTATCTTTTCTGCCTTCAAGGCCACGGTTCAACTGAGCCAAGGCAATCACCGGAATATTTAATTCTTTAGCTAGGGCTTTTAAGCTGCGTGAACATTCACCAACTTCTAAGTTACGCGCATTATCAAAGCCAGGGGCACGCATGAGCTGTAAATAGTCGACCATAATTGCGCTCAGCCCACCATAGTCACGAGCAATGCGACGCGCTCTAGTTCTTAACTCCATTGGGGTTAAACCAGAAGTATCATCGATAAACATACTATTAGAGCGTTCATGCATTTTCGCTACCACTGCTGCCACATTAGTCCAATCTTCGGTTTCTAGGGTATAGTTACGCAACTTACTTTGGTCAATTCGCCCCATAGAGGCAATTAGACGAGTCGCAATTTGAGATGATGGCATTTCGAGGGAAAACACTAATACCGGCTTATTATTCGCTGGATTCATGGCAATGTTTTCAACTAAATTCATCGCAAATGTGGTTTTACCCATCGCCGGACGGGCGGCCACAATGATAAGTTCCCCTCCATGAAACCCTGACAAATAACCATCAAGATCAGGATAACCGGTGCTAATACCACTAATATCACCCTTTTTACGGCCGATATTTTCCTGCATGTTCTTTGTAACTTCATACATTACACGCGACATTGGTACCGGGCCCGTGCCATCGTGAGACGCTTCGTCATTTATTCTAAAAATTAATGATTCAGCTTTATCCAAAATATCACCGATTTCTTGGCCCCGAGGGAAATAAATATTATCAAGAACCTGTTTACAAATATCTGCTAAACGACGAGCCTTAGACTTATCAATAATAGTTTTAGCATAAGCACGCATATCGATAGTGTTAGGCACGATACGCTGCAAAGTCATAAGGTATTGGGCGTTCACATCATCTGTATGCAGTCCCTTTTCTATCTCCGTTTGTAGGGACACAATATCGATGGCATAGCCAGATTCGCTAAGCTTAAGCATAGCATCGAAAATGATACGATGTTCTTTATAGTAAAAATCTTCGGTTTTTAGACTTGCAGCCACACTTTCAAAGCGCTGAGGATCCAAAATAATCCCACCTAATACCGCCTGTTCCGCATCGTAGGAAAACGATTTTACCGGTTCCTCGCCAGATGATGTTGGTTGATTATTAAAGGAATTTTTTCTATTACCACCAACCCATTCACGGGAGGCTACATCCATGGCCATATCATCCACCTAACAAATTATAAAACCAATGCCTATGCACGCCGTGCATATTATAGAACAATAGAAGGCACTTTGCTTTGATTAAAGTCCTGTAATAATAAGCTTGAGACCAAACTCTCAGCTCACCCCCATTAAAACTTCGTAACGCAAAATTTAAGCTTAAATTTAACAAGCGCCATGGTCCAGTTTTGGTCCCTACTAGCCAAACTAACCCTTAACAACTTCTAAAACTTAAAACTTAAAACTTCAGACTAAGAAAAAGTCACTATCAGAAAATAAACTTAAAATTTACAAATTAAGCCAAGTATGAAGTATAGAACTATTTACTAAGAAGATTTAAGAAAACAAAGGGGAATAAATAGGATGGCGCATCCTGAAGGATTCGAACCTTCGACCGCTCGGTTCGTAGCCGAGTACTCTATCCAGCTGAGCTAAGGATGCACGAAGAAGAAAAACAAATTGCCACTTAGAATGGCGCATCCTGAAGGATTCGAACCTTCGACCGCTCGGTTCGTAGCCGAGTACTCTATCCAGCTGAGCTAAGGATGCACAGTCCAAATGGCGGTGAGAGAGGGATTCGAACCCTCGATACAACTTTATGGTCGTATGCTCCCTTAGCAGGGGAGTACCTTCAGCCTCTCGGTCATCTCACCGTCTTTTTTTGTTTGTGAGTGAATTATACAATTTATCATTTTTATGTCAAATCTTTTTTTTAAAAAAATAAAATTTGACAAACAATTGTGTGTTTTTTAGCCAATCAACTCTTTGACGTTGTTATTTCTATGGTTTGGATGTTCTAAAGCGGGATTCTGCTCCTGAGCATTTTCAAATAATTCAGCCCGCTGAATGCTAACTTCTTTCGGCGCATCAACCCCAACACGCACTTGATTTCCCTTAACACCAAGCACGGTAATCTTTACATTATCCCCAATCACCAGGGTTTCACCAACACGTCTGGTTAGAATTAGCATAGACCACTCCACAGTCTCAAAAAAACATCCATATTTTCACAAACATCTTTTATGTTTGGGGTAAAAGCGCAGGTTTAGAATAGACCTACGGCAACTATATTTATCATACACTAATATCACAATATTGTTAAAGAATAATCATCCCTATTGAGCTCTCAATTTAGCCTAGATCCAACTTACATAATATTTTCATGAAAAAAAAGCCCTCACCTTTTTAGATGAGGGCTTGTAAATTTTTTTTATAAAGCTATTAAGCTAAGTGTTCTTCTAACCAAGCAGAAACACCTTCCATAGCCTTAGGTAAAGCAGCCACATCAGTACCACCTGCCTGAGCCATGTCTGGACGCCCACCGCCCTTGCCGCCGATTTGACCAGCAACAAAGTTTACGAGCTCACCAGCCTTAACTTTAGATGTTAAATCTGAAGTTACCCCAGAAATTAACATTACACGGCCATTAACTACAGAAGCGAGAAGCACTACACAGCTCTTAAGGCGATTCTTGATGTCATCAAGTGCAGTACGCATTTCCTTAACCTCAACATCCTGAAGGGATGCGGTTAAACACTTAACACCGTTGATTTCAACAACTGAGTTCATAAGAGAAGAAATAGCCCCAAGAGCAATCTTTTCCTTCAAACCCTGAACTTCATGCTCAAGCTCACGACCATGTTCAAGAGTTGCTTGAACCTTCTGCGCTACCCCAAGTAAATCACTCTTTACTAAGTTGGCGCTTTCACGAAGTTCACGTACTAACTTTTGTACATATGCTACAGCTTGAGTTGATACAACTGCCTCTATACGACGTACACCAGCAGCAATACCACCATCAGAAACGATCTTGAACATGCCAATATCGCCAGTACGAGCCACATGGGTACCGCCACAAAGTTCACAAGAGAAATCACCCATGCGAACTACACGTACCTTAGAGTCATACTTTTCGCCAAAGAGAGCCATAGCGCCAGTTGATTTAGCTTCTTCTAAATCCATAACCTGAGTGTTAACTTCAAAGTTACGGCAGATAGCAGCATTTACCAACTGTTCAACAGCTTCAAGCTGTTCTTGAGTCAATGGTTCTGCATGAGAGAAGTCGAAACGTAAGTGTTCAGTATTTACAGAAGAGCCCTTCTGAGCAACGTGATCACCAAGAACTTGTCTTAAAGCAGCTTGTAAAAGGTGAGTTGCACTGTGGTGAGCGCAAATAAGCGCACGCGCATTAGCATCAACTTCAACCTTCACGGTATCGCCTACAGAGAAAGAACCAAGTTCTACGCGACCGATATGGATAGTTGCATTACCAACTTTCTTAGTATCAGTTACTTTGAAGATGCAGTTTTCGCCACAAGTGATAACACCGGTATCGCCAGCTTGACCACCGCATTCAGCGTAGAACGGAGTCTTAGCCAAAACTAAAACAGCTTCTTCATCGGTTGCTACTTGGTCACAAGCTTCTGCGCCACGGAATACGGCTAAGACCTTGGTTTCTTCCTTAAGTGAAGCATAACCAGTAAATTCGGTTTCAGCGGTAATCTTAAGCTGAGAGTTGTAGTCTACTTCAAAGTTAGAAGCAGCCTTAGCACGCTGTCTCTGCTTTTCCATTTCTGCATCGAAGCCATCGTTATCTACCACGTACCCATCATCACGTACTACGTCTGCAGTAAGGTCAACTGGGAACCCGTAGGTATCGTAAAGCTTAAATGCTACGTCACCAGGAATAGTCTTTGAATCACCAAGCTTCTTAAGTTCGTCAGAAAGTAAGTTAAGACCACGATCAAGAGTCTTAATAAACTGTTCTTCTTCCTTCTTTAAAGCATTTTCAATTTGCTTTTGGTTAGCTTGAAGTTCAGGATAAGCAGCCCCCATAAGTCTAATTAAATCAGGTACTAACTTATAGAAGAATACATCCTTAGCCCCTAAAAGACGACCATGTCTAACAGCACGTCTGATAATACGACGTAATACGTAGCCACGACCTTCGTTAGATGGTAATACACCATCAGCTACAAGGAATGAGCATGAACGAATATGGTCAGCAATTACGCGCAAAGATTTATCTGCCAAATCAGTAACACCCAGTAAACGGGCTACACAACCAATGAGGTCTTTGAATAAATCGATGTCGTAATTTGAGTCTACGCCCTGCATTACAGCAGCAATACGTTCAAGACCCATACCAGTATCAACAGATGGACGAGGAAGCTTATCAAAAGTCCCGTCACTCTTTCTGTTGTACTGCATAAATACGATGTTCCAAATTTCAATGAAACGGTCGCCATCTTCTTCAGCTGATCCTGGAGGGCCACCCCAAATACGATCACCGTGGTCATAGAAAATTTCAGTGCATGGACCGCAAGGACCGGTATCACCCATCTGCCAGAAATTATCAGAAGCATACGGAGCACCTTTATTGTCCCCAATACGCACGATGCGTTCAGCAGGAATGCCAATTTCATTGTGCCAAATGTCGTAAGCTTCATCATCGGTAGCGTAAACAGTTACGGTGAGAAGTTTTGGATCCAACTTAAGTACGCCGGTCAAAAAACCCCAAGCGAAATGAATTGCATCTTTCTTGAAGTAATCACCAAAACTAAAATTGCCAAGCATTTCAAAGAAGGTATGGTGTCTTGCAGTATAACCCACATTATCCAAGTCATTATGCTTGCCACCAGCACGTACGCAACGCTGTGCTGTAGTAGCGCGAGTATATGATCTTACTTCCTTGCCAAGGAATACATCCTTGAACTGATTCATGCCGGCATTAGTAAATAACAAAGTAGGATCGTTGTGCGGAACAAGTGAGCTAGAGCTAACTACCTGGTGTCCCTGTGAACGATAATATTCGAGAAACGCAGTACGAATCTCGGAAGTTGTCATGTACATAATTAACCTTAAATTTTATCCCCTCGAAGGGGCTTAAGCATGTGTTTCTCACCCGTTATTCGTTTTTAAACGAAAAAACCCGGCTCACCTAAAAGGTGTTCCGGCGGGGTTCCGCCTCAAGGCAGAAAAATTGGCTCTAGGGTTTTCAACAAATCCTAAAATCCACTTAGTTGTGATTTTACCACAAATATTCTTAAACCGCCCAAGGAATACTCCTCGGAGCACTTTTTACTTTAAGAATTCCTAAAAAATAAGGATAGTAACTTATCAATTATTACATCTATAGCCGTAATCGGATAATATCCTCATGCATGTGACGCTTTGATCCTAATTCTCTTTTGTAAAAACTTACCTTAATTCCTAGGTTACTTAGCTTTACTTAAAAATTTTAAAAGAGGTTTCTTATCAGCAACATTTAAATTTTGGTTTTATATCCCAAAACTTAAGCATTTAATAATGAACCACCCTATTTTATTCTTCTATTCATATATTTCGTCATACATTTCGTCTGTAGCTTTTAATCCTTTTTGAAAATTCTTTAAAGCTTGCCAAGCCACGCTTTCAGCAAAACCACGTCGAACCAAAAACGCAAAAACTTTTTGTTGTTCATTTGGTTGAAGTTTTGTTTCACAACTACGATATTTACGCTCTAAAACTTCACCTGCCTTTTGCACCCAATCAATGTCTAGCTGCATCAGTGCCTCCTGAGCTACACTTTTATCAATTCCACGTTTTAGTAACTCTAATGCGATCCTTTTAGGCCCATAACCACCTTCAGCATAATGACGGACCATCATTTCTACAAATCTTTCATCCGAGAGTGAATTTTCAGCTTTAAGTTTAGCAATAACGGCTTCTGCCATTTCTGAATTAACACGCCCTCTTAGTTTTTGTCTAATTTCACCGCTACTATATTCACGACGCGCCAACAGACTTAAAGCATAACGATATGCTGCACCAAATTCCTTACCGTAATCTGCGTCAAATGTGAAATCCATTTTTATTCCTATCAATTTGGCTTTTGTTTACACAAAACCCACAGGTTTAAGCCTATGGGTTTTATAATTTTAATCCTACACTCTAACTTATAGAGCCAGAATATTTAAGCTTTAAGACCAATTAGAGATCATCTGGGATTTCTACTGGTTGGTAATCTTCTAGCATCCCATTTAAAGAAGCGTTGTCTTCTGCTTTATCCGCATCATCCCCACCAAAATCAAGGGTAGAGCTATAATCACTTGCTTGGCTATAGAAATCTCTGATCTTCTTTTCAATTTCAGCAGCAATATCCTTGTGTTCGGTTAAATATTTAACTGCATTAACCTTACCCTGGCCAATCTTTTCTCCGTTATAAGAGAACCAAGCCCCAGACTTAGCCAAAATCCCAGATTTTACGCCAAGGTCAATGATTTCACTTTCTTTACTAATCCCACGACCATAAAGGATCTGGAATTCAGCAGTCTTAAATGGAGGTGCGACCTTGTTTTTAACTACTTTAACCTTAGTTTCATTACCGATAACATCTTCCCCATCCTTAACTGAAGCGCATCTTCTAATATCGAGACGAACAGAAGCATAGTACTTAAGAGCGTTACCACCAGTAGTAGTTTCTGGGTTACCAAACATGACCCCAATCTTCATACGAAGCTGGTTGATAAATACACACATGCAGTTAGCTTGACTCAAAGAACCAGTAAGCTTACGTAATGCCTGAGACATTAAACGTGCCTGTAAGCCCATGTGAGATTCACCCATATCACCTTCGATTTCTGCTTTTGGTACCAAAGCCGCCACTGAGTCGACAATCACCACATCAACGCTACCAGAACGCACAAGTACATCACAGATTTCTAAAGCTTGTTCCCCAGTATCTGGCTGAGAAAGAAGTAAAGCATTGCAATCTACCCCAAGCTTCGCCGCGTAAACAGGGTCTAAAGCATGTTCAGCATCGATGAATGCACAAGTCTTACCCATCTTTTGTGCTTGCGCAATCAATTCCAAAGTTAAGGTAGTCTTACCTGATGATTCAGGGCCGTAGATTTCGACAATACGACCAGTTGGCAAACCACCAATCCCAAGAGCGAGGTCGAGAGATAATGAACCTGTTGAAATAGCTTCAATATCTGTCAAATTCTTGTTTTCACCAAGACGCATAACTGCGCCTTTACCAAACTGGCGTTCAATTTGATCAAGGGCCGCCTGTAATGCTCTAGCCTTATCTGTATCTTGCTTTTTTACCATTGCCATCATTCGTTCCTAATTACTGTTCAAAAACACATATTCCATTGTAAAACATTACTCTATAGCTAGTAGCCTAAAATTTGAGCTCTTTTGGAGTCACATCTTATCTGCTGTAAAGCATTATAGCACAAATTTTATTTTTGTGTTAGTTTTTATTCTAATTATGGTAATTATTAATTTAAGTGTGATTAATATCCCTTTAGTTGTACATAGAGATCATGGTTTTAAGGGCATAACGCACAGTTTGCAAGCGAACTTGTTCACGATCTCCCCCAAATACTTGACGCACTGTCGTAACTCGTTGTCCTTTTATGGCAAAACCAAAATACACGGTCCCAATAGGTTTACCTGGCACCGCCCCAGTAGGGCCTGCAATTCCGGTTACAGCCACTGCAATGGTTGCATCTGAATGAGCTAGAGCACCTAATACCATTTCATTCGCCGTTTCGGCACTCACCGCCCCAAAACTATCTAAAGTTTGAGCTTTAACGCCTAAGCATTCCATTTTGGCTTTGTTGGTATAAGTTATAAAACCCCGATCAAACCAACTTGAAGACCCCGAAATATCGGTAATAAACCCACCGATTAAACCTCCGGTGCAACTTTCTGCCGTCGCCACTACGCTTTGATGTTTTAATAAAACTGTCCCTAGTTGCTGCGCTAAGGTTTTGCATTCATTTACTAAATCACTACAAGCTTCAACCATTGTCCTGTCCGCCGTTTCTGTATAATTGCCCGCTTTTATTATCTATGATTTAAACCTCAAATTTTGGCCGTACCTTTGTTAAGAGTTACGGTTTAAAAAGTTACGGTTAAAAGTCGCGCCCACAAAGAAATATATTCATCCTAGCATTAAACACCAAATTTTTGGTAGTTAGTTTTTTAAGTTTACCAACCTTGGTTTTACTTTCCATAAAGATTTGTAACGAAACTGTCTAAAGGTCCATAGCTACATTATAAAAAACCAACCTACATTAAAATTCAAGCACCATCAAAGCTCAAAATTTAGCAAACTAACTCCATGATATTAATACAGTTCACTAATGTGGTAAACTATTACGCATTAATTTTTAAAATCGCATTTTACTCATTGTAATTGGACTCAATAGATCATGGCCTCTGAAACTCTTACCCCTCTCATGCAACAATACATGACTGTAAAAAATCAATACCCTGATATGATTTTGCTTTATCGCATGGGCGATTTTTACGAAATGTTTTTTGATGACGCGGTAAAAGCAGCTGAAATCCTCGATATTACCTTAACTAAAAGAGGAAACGCGAATGGCCAACCAATTCCATTAGCCGGTGTGCCATTTCATGCCGTTGATACATATTTAGCCCGTTTAATAGAACACGGCGAAAGTGCCGTAATTTGCGAACAATTTGGCGATTCAGTCAACAATAAAGGTAGCATTGAGCGTCGCGTCACCCGTATTGTGACTCCTGGAACCGCTACTGATGAACTATTACTTAAAGAACGTAGCGATAATTATATTGCTTGTTTAACATCTGACCAACTTACTTATGGGCTTAGTTTTTTAAATATCTCAAACGGCGAATTTACTTGTTTTGAGTCTGAAGACATCGCCGATATTAGAAACATCTTAACTCGCATTAGCCCCGCTGAAATTCTTTATTCAGAAAACTTTTCCGCGTTAAATGAATTAAACGGCTGTCGCTCAGTACATCGCCGCCCGGCTTGGGATTTTGATTTCCAAACTTGTAAAAAGTTACTTTGTAACCAATTTAAAACTAAAAACCTCGATGGTTTTGGCTTAGAAAACACAACCATCGGGATCTGTGCAGCTGGAGCACTTTTAAACTATGTTAAAGAGACGCAAAAAACCGCCCTCTTACACATTACCTCACTCCATCAAGAAATTGAAAACACTTATGTCAATCTCGATGCTAATTCACAAAAGAATCTCGAGATCTTAACCTGCCTTAATGGTTCAACCGACAATGCATTAGCGCATATTCTCGATTTTACCTCTACTCCAATGGGCTCACGTTTATTAAAACGAACTCTCGTCCACCCATCTCGCGACCTTAAAAGCATTGAACAGCGCTTAGATTTAATTGAAGAAATTCGTGATCTCGATGATCAAGATATGCTGCCTCAGCTTTTAAAAGAAGCAGGTGACCTTGAACGTATTACCGCTAGACTTGCTTTAGCCTCTTTAAGACCACGAGATCTATGCCGCATCAGAACTGCACTTCTCATGGTGCCACAGCTCAAAGGCTTCATGGAGCAACAAACTTCAGCCTTAAAAGCATACGCCAATAATATTATCCCTATTAATGATTTAGCAGAATTGCTATCTCAAGCCATAGAAGAAAATCCACCTGTAGTTATCCGAGAAGGTGGCGTAATTCGCGCCGGTTACAGCCAAGAACTCGATGAGTTTCGTGCTCTTTCAAGTGGGACCATGGACTTTTTACGCGAAATCGAACGACGTGAAAAAGAAAGAACCGGTATTACCACTTTAAGAGTAGATTACAACCGCGTACATGGTTTTTACATCGAAGCGACCAAGGCAGCACTGAGTGGGGTAACTCTTCCAACTGAATACGTACGCCGCCAGACCATGAAAAATACCGAGCGTTTTATCACCCCAGAGCTTAAAGAATACGAAGAAAAAGCCCTAACGGCTCAAGCGAGTGCCCTATCCTTAGAAAAGAAACTTTACGATGAGCTTATCGCCAAAGTAACCACCTACCTCGCCCAACTACAAAAGTTAGCTGCCATACTTTCCGCCCTAGACATGACCGTAAGTTTGGCTATCGTTTCTTTAAAGTATGGTTATGTTCGTCCAACATTTACTTCTAAAGAACAATTAAAAATTACAGGTGGGCGTCACCCTGTAGTTGAATGCGTTTCAAGAGACCCGTTTATCGCTAATTCCTTAGACATGTCGGATAAAAAGCGCATGCTTCTTATTACCGGACCTAACATGGGCGGTAAATCTACTTATATGCGCCAAGCAGCCTTAATCGTTCTTATGGCCTATGCGGGCAGTTTTGTGCCGGCTGACGAGGCTCTCATCCCGCAAATTGATTCGATTTTTACTCGTATTGGGGCTAGTGATGATTTAGCCTCTGGGCGCTCAACTTTTATGGTTGAAATGACTGAAGCTGCCGGCATTATGCATAATGCCACTAGCCATAGTCTCATTTTGATGGATGAAATAGGACGCGGGACTAGCACCATGGATGGGATGGCTCTCGCCCGCGCCATGGCGGAAACTTTAGCCTTAGGAAAGTTAGGTTATGTACTTTTTGCTACCCATTATTTTGAATTAACAGACTTACCTAATCTCTACCCAACTATTGCTAATTATCATTTTGGTGCCATAAAAAATGGCGATAGTATTATCTTTTTACATAATGCCGAAGAAGGAGCTGCTACAAGTTCATACGGGCTTGAGGTAGCTGCGTTAGCCGGGATTCCACGGCGAGTAATTACCCTCGCTAAAAAGAGAATGGCCGAATATGCAGCGAGAACTCCAAGCCAATCCTCTGGCACCCCAAATCAAGAGTTATCTAATATCACTTTAGCGCAAGCCGAAGAAGTAAATGAATATAGACAATTCATTAAAGAAGTAGCGTCTATAAGTCCCGACACCATTAGTGCGCGCGCAGCACTCGACCTTATCTACAATTTAGTCGATAAGGCCCGCCTGCTTAAGGATGACTAAAAAATAAATACCTAAAATTTGGCCATTATTGCACATCCTAAAATTCGAGCAGTTGGGGCTTGATATCTTAGGCTTTAACGCCCTATAAAAAACGCAGTTTAACTGCGTTTTTTAGCGACTAACGCGCCGGTAAATAATTCATTGGGTTTACCGATTGGCCTTTGTATCTAATTTCAAAGTGTAGCCGCACCGAGCTTGCTTCGGTATCTCCCATTTCCGCAATCGTTTGCCCTGCTTTAACTTCTGTACCTTCGCTTACTAAGATACTGTCGTTATGAGCATAAGCTGAAAGATAGTCATCATTGTGGTTGATAATGATTAAATTACCATAACCGCGCAGTGCATTACCGGCATAGACGACTTTACCACCCGCAGCAGAACGCACCGGGCTTCCGCGTTTATCCGAAATATCAATCCCTTTATTCCCATGCTCCCCGGTTGAGAAGTTTTGAATAACGCGGCCCTTAGAAGTAGGCCACTGCCATGCTAAGTTTCCGGCCTTACGCGAAACTTTTGCTTTCGCGGTAGCTTTACTACTTGAAGGCTTAGCCGAAGTTGTCGCCACTTTATAACTATTTGTTCTTAGACTTGGTGCGCTTGAAACTTCTTGCTTATTGTTAGCAATTTGCGTATTGGTTTTTGAGCTAGAGGTGGCAACAGTCCCTAACAAAATATGCTGGCCAACTTCAATTTGATTGTTCTTTAAACCATTTAATCGTTTTAAGGTTGCAACAGAAACGCCATGATTTTTGGAAATGCGATATAAAGTTTCCCCACGTTTAACGATATGGTATCTCTTTTTATAGGTTGTACCAGGTGAGGAGCCTGAGGGCTGACTTGCAGACGAGGTAGCGCCGTTGTTACTACGACAATTACCCATATTTAAACGTTGCCCCACATAGAGATTATAAGGCTTTTGAATTCTGTTTAACGAAGCAAAATCCGAAAGCTCCATGTTGCTTGCAAAAGCTAAAGAATACATAGTGTCCCCTTTTTGCACTACATATGAACAGCTGTTGCTGCTACTTTTGCCTGAGGACACCGAACTTGGAACTCGAACCCGAGAACTAATACTGTGGCTTTGGATTTTAGACCGCACTGCCCCCGTCCGCACAGTTCTATCTTGTGTCAGACTATATGGACCGTCGTAACGGTGTGCAGATGTAGCACATCCTGTCAGGATGCAGATCACCGTTAAGGCAGTGATACTCCAACCCTTACACATCTCCGTCAATACCACCGTTTATGTTTACAACCTAAGCGCTAAACAACCAGTAATAAATCCCAGCTAGTACTACAATTATAAGACACAACCAACCTATTACGTCAATATAACGTCTTATTTTTTGCTCCATTGAAGCACCACCTAGTTTAATTAAGCCAGAAATCAAGAAAAATCTAGCCCCTCTTCCTAAAAATGACACCACAATAAATGAAATAATACCAAGTTGCTCAAAAGAAAGAATACCAATCCCACGTTGAGCGGCAATTACCCCACAACAAATCGCTACCACTTTATACGGTAATGGGGTAAAAGAACCAATGACGATAAATAAAATGCCATAAGTGTTAAGTAACATCATGGCTTTATCGAAATTCGCCGTGCCCCCAAAGTACTTCACCATGTCATGAATATATGGGTCATAGATCCAATAACCTAAACCGTACCCCACTACCGCTCCAAGTACAGACGCTACCGTAGCATAAAAAGCAAAACGCAAAGCCCGTTCTGGTCTGGCTAGAGCCATAGGAATCAGCATCACATCAACCGGCACTGGCCAAAAGATAGATTCAATAAAACTATTTAAACACAAGAAAAAAGTTGCGAAACGATGACGTGATAATTTAAGACAGTAATCGTAGATACCTGCAAAAAGCTTCATGAAAGTTCTTCCCAAAACGAACGCCATTTAAGGCTACAAAAAAATTATAGATGCTGCACCCAAGCCGTTAATTCATCTATAACTCGATATGAGGTTAAATCAATATGTAAAGGCGTAACTGAAACATAGCCATTACGAATAGCAAAGAAGTCTGTATCTTCAGCTACATCAACTGCGCGCCCTTGTGGCCCCACCCAATATACCGGTTTACCACGTGGGTCTTGCGCTTTGATCACACTATCAGACGCTGCCCGCGTCCCAAGTCTGGTTACTTTAATTCCTTTGATTTCAGAAAGAGGTAAATCAGGAACGTTGATGTTTAAGATTTGATTAGGAGGCATAGGACACGCAGGGAGACTACCTAAAATTTTGAGGGCAAAAAAGGCTGCTGTTTCATAATTCTCGCGACCACACAAAGAAATGGCCATGGCCGGCAGGCCTAAACCACGTCCCGTCGTCGCAGCTGCGACCGTGCCTGAATAAATGACGTCATCGCCTAAATTTGGGCCTTCATTAATTCCTGACAGCACCACTTGCGGTTGCGGCTCAATCAGTTCATTTAATGCTAAATACACACTATCAGTTGGGGTACCACGTACGGCAATAAAGTTTTTAGTTGGTAGCGACTGGACCCTAATTGGATATTCAATGGTTAGACAATGACTTGCCGCACTTTGATTACGGTCAGGCGCAACTACAAAAGTCTCAGGGTAAGTCTTAGAAACAGCTCGATATAGCACATTAATACCATGCGCATATATTCCATCATCATTGCTGATTAAAATGCGTAAACCATTTCTATTGACCATTATGTCTCCTAAAACCAACTATCCACAAGCTTTCTTTGCCCTCAAACCTTAAGCTAAGGTTCTAACTCAAAATTTCATTAATCTTTATAGATTAAAGCTACCGCTTCAGTAGCAATGCCTTCTTTTCGGCCTGTAAAACCTAACTTTTCTGTTGTGGTGGCCTTGATATTCACCGCCTCAAGTGGCAACTCTAAATCTTGCGCCATGAGTGCACACATCTCTTTTTCATAAGGAGCCACCTTAGGAGCTTGCGCAATAATTGTGACATCAACATTTGAAATCTTATAGCCTAAAGCTTTTATTCTAGCCACGGTATCACGTAATAAAATTCGGCTATCGATGTTTAAGAACTTATTGTCATTATCAGGATATAAACGCCCAATATCACCTAAAGCGGCTGCGCCTAACAATGCATCGCATAATGCATGAATAGCCACATCACCATCTGAATGAGCAATGAACCCAAATTCATATGGAACTTTTACCCCACATAAAGTAATAGGGCCAGCGCCACCAAACTTATGCACATCAAATCCATGTCCAACTCTAAACATCATCATGCTCCTTACTTTTTATGACGCTGACAAGATAAATAAAACTCAGCCAAAGCTAAATCCGAAGGCTCAGTGATCTTAATATTCATGGCATCACCACGGATTAAACGTGGTTCATAACCTAAAGCTTCCATCGCAGAAGCCTCATCAGTCAAAACTAAATGTTTTTGGGCCGCTTCTTCGTAGGCTTTAATCAAAAGTTCACGCTTAAAATATTGCGGGGTAAAAGCACGATATAATCCATCACGCGGCACTGTCGCAGCAATTCTATGGTCTGGTGATGCACGTTTTATAGTATCACATAGAGGAGCGGCTAAAATCCCCCCGTTATCATCGGTACACTGTAAAACTAAAGCTTTAATATCAGAGACGAGGACACATGGTCGCGCCGCATCGTGTACTAACACAAAGTCTGTAGTAGCCAACTTTAAACCATTAAGTACGCTATCGCCACGTTCTTTACCACCCAAGGCCAGTTTGAGGCGCGGGTGACTACTGATAGCTAGGTCCTTAAAGTACTCATCCTCTGCTCCTAAGACCACAATAATATTATTAAGACAATCAACTTCTAATAAACGGGAAAGAGTATGTTCAAGGACGGTTTGCGTAGAAATGGTGAGATATTGTTTAGGGATTTGAGCGCCCATACGGCGCCCTACTCCGGCCGCCGGGACCACGACATCAACGATTTGAAGTGCTTGTTCTTTCATTATCAACAGAAATCCTAAAAAACTTTTCATCGGGCTTAATCATACCCAATCTTGAGCGGGCAATGTTTTCCACCGATTCAAAAGACTTGCCACTTTTTAGTTCTAAAATATTTGCTCTAATCATTTCGTTACGAGCTGTAAGTTCTTTGGTCTTTTGCTGGGCATGTAGTAATTCAACTCGGCTTTTTTCGTAACTCTTATTGCCAATACAAGCCACATTTACGAGATAGCCTAAAAGAATAACAAGTAATAAAGTAAGTAAGCGCATATAAGATTCGTCTCCAAGGCCACGCCACCATCAAACGGGCTGTTGAATCGCTCCTATTATACTATATTCATCTCCAAACAAAAAACCTCCCGTTTTAATTCAACGGGAGGTTTTATCAGTTTAAAAACTGTAACGCTTAATTAAAGCGTAAGAGCAGTAAATTACTGACCCTTAACAGCCTTACGACCAGCGAATGGAGCCTTTTCAGTACCGAGTTCTTCTTCGATACGGATGAGCTGGTTGTACTTAGCCATACGGTCTGAACGGCTGAGAGAACCAGTCTTGATCTGGCCAGCAGCAGTACCAACAGCGATGTCAGCAATGGTGCAGTCTTCAGTTTCACCAGAACGGTGAGAAATTACTGCAGTATAACCAGCCTTGTGAGCCATCTGGATTGCATCAAGAGTTTCAGAGAGAGAACCGATCTGGTTAACCTTGATAAGGATTGAGTTAGCGATACCCTTTTCAATACCTTCCTTGAGGATTGAAGGGTTGGTTACGAAGAGGTCGTCACCAACGAGCTGGCAAGAACTACCGATCTTATCGGTGAGGTACTTCCAACCATCCCAATCGCCTTCAGCCTGACCATCTTCGATAGAGATGATTGGGTACTGCTTGCAAAGGTCAGCAAGGAAGTCAGCGAGCTGGTTAGAGGTAAGATCCTTACCTTCAGCCTTCATCTTGTAGAGCTTAGAATCTTCATCATAGAATTCAGAAGAAGCGCAGTCCATAGCGAGGGTAACGTCTTCACCGAACTTGTAGCCAGCGTTTTCAGTAGCCTGCTTGATTGCAGCCATAGCCTTAGCAGTAGAGCCAAGACGTGGAGCGTAACCGCCTTCGTCACCTACAGTGGTGGGCTGGCCGAGGTCCTTAAGAACCTTAGCGAGGCAATGGAAAATTTCAGCGCCCATACGGATAGCTTCTCTAACAGACTTAGCACCAACTGGCTGAATCATGAATTCCTGCATATCCATAGACCAAGCAGCGTGAGCACCACCGTTGATGATGTTCATCATAGGAAGTGGCATAGAGTACTTGCCTGGAGTGCCGTTGAGGTCAGCAATGTGAGCGTAAAGAGGTACACCCTTAGAAAGAGCGCCAGCCTTTGCTACTGCAAGAGAGATAGCGAGGATAGAGTTAGCACCGAGGTTCTTCTTGAATGGAGTACCATCCTTGTCAAGCATAACCTTGTCGATAGCGCGCTGGTCAGTTGGGTCCATGCCTACAATTGCAGGGCCAAGGATTTCGTTTACATTCTTAACAGCTTGGAGAACACCCTTACCGCCAAAACGATTCTTATCGCCATCACGTAATTCGAGAGCTTCACGAACACCGGTAGAAGCCCCAGATGGAACTGCTGCGCGACCCATTAAACCGTTATCAAGATATACATCAGCTTCAACAGTTGGATTCCCACGTGAATCGATGATTTCACGACCAATTACCTTAACAATCTTAGACATTATAAATCCCCATGGATAATAATAAATTTATGCCGCCAAAGCGGCCTCATTAAAAACCTTTAAAGCATTGCGGGCAAGACCAAACTTGGTTTTAGCCCCGTCAATCCTTCTTGTAATTATACTTTGCTTTAGCGCAAAATACAATAAAACAGCCCATGCAAATATTCTGCAAGAGCACGTATCTATCTAACACTTAACTTAGATTACAGACATCTAGCAACAACTAACGGCTTGAACTCTTAAAATATAAGCATCTTTTTACGTAAAATTAAAAGGGCGCACCTACAGGCACGCCCTTTTAAACATGGAGCTTAGAGACCTTTAAACCTTTACTTAACAAAGAATTTACGCTCTTTTTCCCCAAAATCTTTTACTTACGCCCTTTATTATTAAAGCAAACAACGGCTCAAGCTAAAATCTTGGTCTAGCTATTGTGCTTTTCCTGGTATTCCATTGCCGCCTTAATAAAGCCTGAGAACAATGGATGACCATCTCTTGGAGTAGAGGTGAATTCAGGATGGAACTGCACAGCCACAAACCAAGGATGCTTTGGATTTTCGATAATTTCCACCAACTTACGGTCAGCACTAAGACCTGTAACCTTAAGACCAGCTTCCTTAATCTTAGGTAATAAGTTGTTGTTAACTTCGTAACGATGACGGTGACGTTCGTAAATTTCAGCCTTACCGTAGAGTTCTTTTACCTTTGAACCTTCTTCGAGGTGGCAAAGCTGCGAGCCTAAACGCATAGTCCCACCGAGGTCGGACTTTTCGTTTCTAACTTCAACTGCGCCTTCGTCATTAATCCATTCGGTAATAAGACCTACAACTGGATATGGACTCTGTGGGTCGAATTCGGTTGAGTTAGCCTTTTCCATACCAACTACATCACGAGCGTATTCAATGAGCGCTACCTGCATCCCTAAACAAATCCCTAAATAAGGAATATTGTTTTCACGAGCATATTTAGCCGCCATGATCTTGCCTTCAATCCCGCGATTACCAAAACCACCAGGTACCAAAATAGCATCTAAACCTTCGAGTAATTCAACACCCTTAGTTTCGATATCTTGTGAATCAATGTACTTGATAGTTACATTAACGTGATTCTTAAGACCACCATGCTTTAAAGCTTCGTTTACAGACTTGTAAGCATCTGGAAGTTGTACGTACTTACCAACCATCCCTACAACTACTTCGCCTTCGCTGTTTGCCTGCTGGTAAATAACCTGTTCCCATTCAGAAAGATCTGCAGGTTTAGCGTTAATGCCAAATCTTTCACATACCAACTGGTCTAAGCCCTGATTCTTAAGAAGAGCTGGAATCTTATAAATAGAGTCAACGTCTCTTAAAGATACAACTGCCTTTTCACTTACGTTACAGAATAAAGCAATCTTTGTCTTTTCCTTAGTCGGAATGTTGATATCAGAACGGCAAACCAATACATCAGGCTGAATACCGATACTTAAGAGTTCCTTTACAGAATGCTGAGTTGGCTTAGTCTTAACTTCACCAGAAGTCTTAAGGTATGGCACTAAAGTCAAGTGCATGAATAAAGTGTTTTGACGACCGATATTTACAGCAAGCTGTCTAATAGCTTCAAGGAACGGTAATGACTCGATATCACCAACAGTCCCACCAATTTCTACGATCGCAACTTCGTGCCCAGCACCGCCGGCAATAATCTTTTCTTTGATTGCATTGGTAATGTGTGGAATAACCTGGATACAGGCACCCAAATAGTCACCACGTCTTTCTTTACGCAAAACATCAGAGTAAATACGACCGGTAGTAAAATTGTTATTACGGGTCATCTTGGTTCTAATAAAACGTTCATAGTGACCAAGGTCAAGGTCAGTTTCCGCACCATCTTCGGTCACGAATACTTCACCGTGCTGAATAGGGCTCATGGTACCCGGATCAACATTGATATACGGATCCAGCTTGAGCATTGTAACATTGATTCCGCGAGCTTCGAGCACAGCTGCCAGAGAGGCTGCAGCAATCCCCTTACCCAAGGAAGATACTACACCACCGGTGACGAAAATATATTTAGTTTCCATAATGAAGACCCATGAAAAAAAACAAAAACAGCATTCAATTTTGCTAAATGCTGTCTTCAATAATTAACCAACAATCAATGGGATTATATTTTACCAAAAATCAAAAAATAACACAAAGTTAATTATGCATGACCTTAGTACGTTGTGACATCATCCCCCACCTATAGAGGTGGGGCTTCCCACCGATAAGATAGGTTCAGTTCTCGCTCAAGCACTCTAATGAGTA
>UQCV01000021.1 GCA_900539665.1 uncultured Succinivibrionaceae bacterium
TTTAAAGTTTTGATTAATGATTATTCTTTATGTATCATGATCTGCAAAACTCGAGGAAAAAGGAACTCTTGTAGTTCCTTTTTTTTTGGTTTTTTGCGATAAATATCTAAGCTAGGGATGGCGCTAATTGCCTGGGGCGAACTTAAGCGCACCCAAGCTAACCAAATTCTAAATAAAAAATAGGCCACTTATGGAGTATCCATTATTGCGACCTATTAGTTTAACTTGCTTTAGATAGGGCCTAAAGCGAAATTGAAATAAACTTTATTAAAGTTCATCCGCCTTGGCTTTAGTTAAAGCGGCAACGGCGGTTTCGAGCTTACGCACGCGTTCTTCGAGCTGCTTGATTTCTAGCTGAGAGGATTCAGATACAACAGGGGTATCGTTACGTTCAGCTAAAATAGCATTGCGCGCTTCACTAGGAATTTGACCAAAACGAACAGCTGTATCAATAACACTATTGATGAAGTCGTCGCTACGGTCGAGAATTTTCTTTTCAAGAATACGCAGAAGTTTGTCATCGGCACTAGAACCACTACCACGAGATTCGTAAGTGCTGATAGAAATGGCGGCCATATTGAGGTGTTCTGCTAATTCTTTGGCAGTAACAAAGCCGAGTCCTAAACGCCATCTTTTATACGCTTCGGGGGTCATTTTTCTTTCCTTTTGTACTTATAATATAATTTGTCGTTAGCGTTATTAAGGTTTTAAACCTTTAGTGAGAGCGTAATCTGTTTTTCTCTTATGGTCTAAGGCGCCATCTTAACCCCATGTTTAGGGGTAAGGCGTTAAGCTTCTAAGTTACAAATGTACCTTGAAACTTAGATTTTAAAGGCGCAAAAGCCAACCGTAGTTCTATGCCCTTGATGGGCTTTTTATATTTTTATAAATGACTCTTTTCATTGTTAGGGTAAGAGTCATTGTTGGTCATCCTGACCTATTTTTATATCCTAGCCTAAAAGTAGCAACTCTTAGCTTTTAAATAACTTCACGAATAATTTCGTGCAGCTAATTTAATCTTTGGGGGTTTATTTAAATAATAAACTCAGTTACGGCGCTTTTAGTATGGAGGCAATTTTTAAGTTGCGTGACGTTAGCTGATTTTAAGGCTGACGCTTTAGCAAAAAGCTCGTCTGCAATCATGCTATTAGAAGGTGCTCCAAGGCCTGCTCCTAGACAATACCCTAAAAGGGCATTGGCTTCTGCTACATACTGCGCATCGGTGTTTTTACCGGATTCTACCTCCTCAAGATATTGTTTTAAGTGAAACACGCAAGCACTGTAATCTGGTTCTAATACATTCTTGTATACTTTGTTGGATTTATAAACGCGGGCGTTAGTGGCATCTGACGCTAGGGCATTAGAGGCTACGCTTGGTTTTAACTTCGCTTCAGCGTGTTTAAAATAGGAAGTTAAAGAATCACCAAAAAAATCAATCACCGCGACAAAGTACAAGCAGTCGTAATAGCCATTACGCATGGCTCGTTCACTGTAGTATTTGGCTGTTTCAGGGTTAGCTTCGCATCCAAGACCTTTAAACCGCATTAAAGCAAGGTAAGGCAAGGATGGAGCAAAACTGTAATCTAAGAGGTGCTGAAAATAAACAAAAGCTCGTTCGTACTTTTGTTGTTTAAAATTGTGGCAAGCTAAGAAGTAAGAGGAGAAGATTTTGGTTAAACGGTAAATATCAACCCAGTACATAAAAAGCAGAAAAACGATACAGAAAAAGCCCTTAATAAAAAGGCCATCGTTGATGTTGCCATAAAAGCAAAATACTAAATAGAACATCACAGCTGTGACGATTGTTTTAATGATAAACAACCACATAATGTTTTTTGTAATACCACGAATAATGTTTTATAAAGGCACTGTTACAACCGACTCGATAGTCATTATGCTAATACGTCCCAATTTTATTATTGTTTGTTGGGAGATAAGCTTTGTTTTTCAAAGCTTATAGGCATTTTAGGCCTTAAATTTTTATCTTTTTAAATGTATTCCTCTATTATATTATTTTTATAGAAAAATGATATTACATTTTTATATAAAATGTCTTTCCAACGAAATTTGAGCTTTTTTTGTACAGTTTTGCGCCATTTATGAAAATTTTTGCTGTTTTTGTGATTTATTCAGAAAGGAAAAGAGGAAAAACTTAAGGCGGCAGCATAAAATCTAAGGTTTAGATGGAATGTTGAGTTTTTATCTAAAATCTCCAAGAAGACTCCTTCCTCTTTAGTTGGGAGATGAATTGTTTTTTTTGCTCTTACCTCTTTTGAGCTTAAATATATGATAATATACTAATAAAAAGTAATGTAGTGGACTTAGAAGTCCTATACAGTAGAGGTGAAGTGGACACACCTGTAAGAATAAGGATAGCATAGCTATCAAACTTCTTTAGAATTACTCTAATGAGTAATTACGAAGTTCCCACCTTTTTAGGTGGTGAGTAGTTCACGTCAGTAGTTTTGGGGATTTTTTTAACTTGAAGGCAAGCTTGAAAACCGGCTTAAAGACAAGGCAAAAACAGGTGTTAAGCAAAAACAAGCGTTAAACAAAAACAAAGTGGAGGCCAAGGTAGGAGCAAAGTAGAAGCTAAGGCAAGGGCCAAGTAGAAGTTAGGAACAAAATATAGAGAAGTAGGGTAGGCTTAGGTGAAAGGAGGCGTTGTTTGGCTAGGAGGTTGCCGGTCACTTAAGACCGGCAGAGACTAATTTCCGCTTATCTAGAACGGAATACGATACGCCCCTTAGTTAAATCGTATGGGGTCATTTGTACGGTTACTTTATCACCGGTAAGAATACGGATATAGTTCTTACGCATTTTGCCAGAGATGTGAGCGATAACGATATGGCCGTTTTCAAGTTCTACTCTGAAGGTGGTGTTTGGCAAGGTTTCCAAAATGGTCCCTTGCATTTCAATATTGTCTTCTTTGGACATGACTGATAAATCCTTTATGCTTTTTAGCTTTATTTATGTAACTTTAATTTTACGTTGGCTGTGAGCCACATGTATTAGGCACGCAACAGCTTAAAAGGAGCCTAAATACCAGGGACTCCAAAACTAACTCTACGGGTTCAAGGATAACTTAAAGTTACACCCTAAATTTGCTTAAGCCGGTTACGCCGAGCGTCTCCTTCAATCTTACTTATTGAGAGGTTCGACGCATTTATGTTTATTTACGCACGGGATTTTACTATCTTTTTATGTAATATGCAAAGATTATACGGGGTCGCCCGATGTCAACTCGATGCGTTCGCCAAAACTTCGCCTTAGACTAAGGTCTATGAACTCAATTTTACCACTTGAATTACCACAAGAATCTTAGTCCCCACGCGGAGCATATTAGGTGTTCTTTATAGAAGCATTTTTTTTAAGTATGCTCTAACTTCACCTATAATGCACAAACTAGAAATCAAAAGCGTTAAAGCTATTACTAACTGTTTTAATGTTTCAACTAAAGCTACGGTGTACGCACATACTTACTATAAGAAATTGGTCAAAGTATATAAGAGCCCAAAGGATACACTGATTATGAAAAGGAGATTTCACGGCAAGTTGAAGATTTCATAAATATGTTTTTTGACGAGTACTCCAGTCATAAATGGAAGTTTTGTGCATAGACGTGAGTATAATACATGTTTTTAAACAACCTCTAGACAGCTTGGTGAGTTTTGTGAGTGTTTCCTAGGCGGGAAATTTTTGTTAAACAAATAAGGTTTGTAAAATCAGCAGGAACAAAGCATGAGAATTATTCATACAGCGGATTGGCATGTTGGAGTGCGACTTGAAAGCTATGAACGTACTTTCGAACATAAAAAATTCTTTGAATTTTTATACAACTTTTTACAAATGCAGGAACAAGAAGGGCGTCCTATTGATGCCATCTTAGTAAGTGGTGACCTTTATAACTCATGCGTTCCCTCCCAAGAATTACAAAAGATGTTAAACACATTTTGGCATGATCTAATCTGTGATTTTCCGCAATTAAGTATTTATGTGATAGCTGGCAACCATGACAACGGTCAGCTTCTTGATAATGTAGATATCGTATGTATGAGCGAGAGAATGCATTGTTTAGGCTCGGTCCCGTTAAAAGAAAAAATAAGCACCAAGATAAATGCCTCAAATGATTTACTAGCCTCAAATAATTTACAAGAAAGAGCCCAAGCTGCTAGCGCATCTTTGACGATACCAAACAACGCGCAAGCATTGAGCTCCAAAGCTGATGTTACCCCAATAATCCCTAAAAAGATGTTGCAGGTGGATTTAGACCAAATGATCTATCCATTAAAGGAACGAGACGGCTCTTTAAAAGGGTACTTGGCGATGGTGCCTTTTATCAGAGAAGGTGGTTTAGGGCGGGGAGTTCTTTTTTCTGACGATAGCGTCCATACAGCTTCTGAGTGTGTCGCAGAACTTTGCCGACAATTAGCGCATCGGATTGAGGAACTTAAAGTTAGTAATCCTAGCTTAAAGGATAATTCCCTAGGGCAAACGCTAGTAAGCCCCGAAGCTCGTAAAGATCAAAAGTTAGTTAGTATTTCAATGGCGCACTTAGCTGTGAGCGGTAAAAACTCACTAGCAGATGCCGCTTATGATGAAAATGTCATAGCTGCAGGTGGGGTCGCTGGGGTAAATGGAGAGTCGATTGATTACTTCGATTATACGGCTCTAGGTCATATTCATTTAAAGTATAGCACCGGTACGGCCGGCGGTGGGAACAGATTGCATTATAGTGGTTCGCCTCTACCGATAAACTTTTCTGAAAGCGAATATCGCCATGCTTTTAAAGTTCTTGAAATAGGGCCTAAAGGCGAAATTACATATGAAGATGTGTTAGTGCCCCGGGCGGTTGATTTAATTAAGATTCCAAGTGGGCCTCAAAGCAAGGTAGGGTGTACTCCTCATGAAGCTTTAGACCTTATTAAAAAGCTCCCTAATGAACCGTTGGCTTTAGAAGCAAGACCTTTGGTGTCGGTTTATTTAAGAAGTGATGCGTTAGGGACTCGTGGTTCGAGATCGCGTTCTGATATCGCCTCCGAAATTAGGCAAGCTATGCCTGAAAACTGTCGTTTGTGCAGCGTGCGCACGGTTGAAGCGCCGAGAACCAAACAACAGCAAGAGGAAGAAGAAGTGTTACAGGATCTTAGTAGCATGCAACCTATTGACGTGTTTTCTATGTACGCCCGTAAAAAGCTAGGCACGTCTGAGGTACCTGCGGATCTACTTAAACTATTTAATTCGATTGTGAAAAAAGTTAAAAACGAACTCGATAATGGGAGCGCTTCCAACCTTGAGGCTGCAAGCGCCACCAATACTTTGACTCATACAGATAGCACTAACATTTAAAGGAGACGCCCCATGAAGATCTTAAAAATTTCCGGTCAAGGTATTGCCAGTCTCTACGATAGGTTTGAAGTTGATTTGGAGCAAGGTCCCTTAGCGGACAACGGTTTATTTGCTGTTACCGGTCGCACCGGCACCGGCAAATCAACAATCCTAGACGTGATGTGTTTAGCTTTGTACCATCAGGCGGCACGCTACCAAGGAGTGCGGGATAAAAAAACTCTCGACCAAAGCGATATGTATAACAATATCATGTCACGTGGGGCTAATGTTTGTGCTGCGGAATTGGAATTTATAGGGGTTAATGGAGTACGGTATCGCGCGGTGTGGGGGCTTCGGCGCATCAAAACGCGTAATGGCGAACCTAGATTTGAAAATTCTGGGTGTGACTTATCAAGTTGGAGTGATTCTTTAGGCTGGCAAAAAATTGATTATTCCGGCCTTAAAGGGCTCTTAAAAGCTAAAACCGAAAGTATAGGCCTTGACTACAGTCAATTTACTCGCGTGGTGCTCTTGCCTCAAGGTCAATTTACGAGCTTTTTAACGGCGGAACCTAAAGATCGAACTGGGATTTTAAATGGGATTGCGGATACTGAACTTTATAAATTGATCTCTAAAGTTACCTTTGAGGAATACAAAGGTTTGCGCGATAAAAAGGAAGACCTAGAAAATAGACAACAAAGCTTGAAGCTTTTAAGTCCGTTAGAACGCCAAGAACTTAAGACTAAGCGTCAAACGGCAACGCAGGAATGGGAAGCTCTACAAGCTAAGCTCAATCTTTTAACTAAGTATCAAGAATTACATACCAAATACGAAAATGAACAAATAGCGGCGACCAAGCTTAAAGCAGAACTTGAGGCCACGAAGGTCGTTTTTGGGCCTAAAATCAAAAAATTAGAAATTTTTGAGCGTGAAAGTGAAGCTAGAGCCAATCTCCAAAAACTCATGGACACTCAAGAACAATTAGACTTGAATAAAAAACGCGCTTTAGAAGTTGAGCAGAAATTAAACCAACTTAATCAGCAAAATGAGCTCGCAACTACTCAATTAACCGAGGCTAAAGAACATCAAGAGGCGTTACAAAAAGAACGTACTGAGTTAGAGCCTACTTTAAATAAAGCCCGCGAGTTAGAGGCGACGTTGGCTGAAAAACAAAAGCTTCTACAAAGCGAACAACAAAAACTAAAAGAAGAATGTGAAGCTTTAACTAAAGTTGCGCAAAGCTATAATGCGGCTCAAAATGAGCACGAAATCGCGCAAAAAGAATTAGCACAAGTGCAGGCTCAAAATAATAGGTTAGCTAAGTTTAATGAGCTAAGCCCGGCGCTTGAACTTTTAAAAGAAGCTCCGCAAACGTTTTTAGCTAAGAGTGAGCTTTATACTAAAGTTAAGAACGAGGACGAGTTAGCCCGTCAAGCTCAAGCGCAAAATACTCAAGATTTAGCGCGCTTAACGGCTGAACTTAAGCGCCTTGAGGCATCAAAACAGCCGGTTGCTACAGTGGCTCAAACGTTAGCAAAATGCACGCAGGAATATACGTTAGCTAATGACAAATGTCATTTAGCAGATCAAATCGTAACGCAAGCGCGCACCACGGTTAAAGATCTAGATACCTTAAAGCGTGATTTTTTAGTTGCCACAGAACAGGAATATCAACTTGCTTCTTATAAAAGCGAGCAAGAAGAATTATCCCAAAAGTTAGCCGTAGTCACCCAGGAAGTGGCAAGATACAAACGTGAATACGAGCAGTGCCAAGAAATCACCGCTCTTAAGAGGCAAATATTAAATCTATCTGATTTACGTGCAACCTTAAAACCTGACCAAGTTTGTCCTCTTTGTGGGGCGACGCATCATCCTTTTGTAGAAAATGCTGACACTTTGGTGGAGCCATCAGAAGTTGATATCGCAAAAGATCGGGAAAACCAATGTTTAGAACGCCTTGAAGCGAAGCAAAGGCAGGAAACAACTTGTCAGACGAATTTGGCTAACGTAAAAAGCTTGCTTGAGATGGCCACTAAAAAGCAAGTGGCTATAGAATCAGAGTTGCTTGATTCTTGGCGGAACTTTTGTGGGACGGTAATAAGTTTAGAAGCGCTAAGAATGCAAGATTTAGCGCGTTCTATAGAAGGTAATGACTTACCAATGATGGAATCTTGGGCCCAAGAGGTAGAGCTTTTTGGGGCGGCCTTAAATACTAAGACCTTAACCATAGAGGCCTCACTAAGTGCGGTTAAACAAATGCTGGCCACTCAAAGTGCAATCGAAACCAAATTTGAGGTGGCCAGAGAGGCGTTGACCACTTTTGGAAAGCAACAAGTAACGACCTTAAAAACGCTCAAAAAGAATTGTGACACCTTAAAAGTAAGTGTTGATAAAGCGCAAAGCGCTCAAAATACACTAGAAACCTTCAACGAAGACGCTAAAAAGATTCAAGAATGTCAAAATAGGTGCCAGCTTGAATTAACCAAGGCGCAAAACAACATAGCTTTAAATGCCCAAAAAATGGACAATTGGGTCAAAGATGGCCGTGAGTTATTAATGAAAATAAGTGGAATTTTAGGACCGTATTACCCTGAAATTGAGCTCTTAAAAATTCAGATTGACCAAGCTTTAGCTCCAGAAGTATTTAACTTAAGTGCTACGACCAAACTCTTAAACTTAGTGACTAGAAGTGTTCAGGATATAAATCACGCGTTAAATTTAGCAAGTGAGCTAACTAAAGCGACCCAAAAGGAAGAACATACTCGCCTTAAGGCCGAGCAGCTAGAAGGGGCGCTGACTGAAAAACAAAGCGCTTATACTAAGTTCGAGCAAAAGGTGCAAACCTATCAAGCGGAGTTTAACCAAATGCAACAGGAGCGCGCTCAGTTATTAGGTGGGCGCGTAGTCTCTGTCGTGGAAAAGCAATATGAGGACCATATTAAAGCGGCTACTAAGCAGTTAGAAGAAATCCGCGCCCGCGCTAATGATGTTAAAACTAAACAAACAGATGTGAGTGGGCAGCAAAAGATATTGCAAAAAACTTCTTCTGAGTTAACCGTAAAAGCACAACACTTAACAGATATTTGGGTGCAAGATGTCAAAAAAATTGGGTTTGATGCGGAGCAGTTAGCGGCCATCTTATTGCTAGATAATCAAACCAGAACCGATTTAGGACAAAAGCGACAGTTATTGCAGGATTTAGCGCAAAAAACTGAGATTAAAGCGAACTTATTAGCGCAAGCGCAAGCTGAGTGCCTGGGGCAAGCTAAGTTAATTGAACCACAGTATTGGGAAGAGCGTGAAGCCTCTAATGATGAAAGGATTTTGGGAGCTCAGGAGCATATGGGCGTTCCAACCTTAAAAAGCCAAGCTCTAAGTGAGCTTGAAGACTCACTAAAAAATAAATCTTTAGAGGTAGATGAGTTAAAGAACATTCTTGCCGTCGATGATGACCACGTTAAAACAAACGGTCAAATCGAAGCTGAGTTGTCCGCCTTAAAACCAGAATTAGAACTTAAACGTAGCTTGAGCGAGCTTATTGGTTCTGCTGATGGGAGTAAGTTTTGTAATATAGCTCAGGGTATTACGTTATATACTTTAACGGAACGCGCGAATAATTACCTTAATATATTGCGCCCACGCTATTCTTTAACCGTGGGGGAAGACGGGCATGAGGGGTTGTTACTTTCGGTCATTGACCATGATTGTGCCGATACCGAACGCTCTGTTTTATCTTTGTCCGGTGGGGAAAAGTTCCTAGTTAGCTTGGCTTTAGCCTTGGGGCTTTCAGATATGACTTGTGGTGGTACCGTCGTGCAGTCGCTTTTTATTGATGAAGGTTTTGATTGTGTCGACACTGAATCATTAAATGTGGTGTTAGATGCCTTAGGTCAGTTACAGCGTGGGGCGCGGACTTTAGGTATTATTTCCCATGTGGAAATGCTTGCTAAGAGTGTACCAGTGCGCGTTAAAGTTACGGCCGTATCCGATGGACGTAGCCGGATTGAGGTTGATTAACAAAACCTAAGGCGCAGTCCGAAGTTGCCTAGGCATTAACAGATTCGATTTAGGCGCTTAAATTTATGTTAGGTGCATAAATTTATGGTCTTAGGTCTCAAGGCTACTTGGTCTAAAGTAAGTCTAATGTAATTAGAACAATAGACTATAGGTGTAATTATAGTTAGTAACAAGCCTTGTTTTTAGGTTGAATAAAAACTTAAAAACCAGGCTGTTTTTGTTCAATTTGTGACGTATGCAGGATGCAGGTCACGATAAATCCCCATTAGGGACGTTTTTTCTCTATAATATGTGACTTATATCTGTTTTATTTTTTTTGGATACACCCATGCTGTATTATGGGATTTTTAATTGAACTCCTAAAATCTTTGGCTAAAAAAAGATAGGCGCTTAAGATACGGGGATACGGGAAGTTTGTATGCGTAACTTTTGGATGGCGGTTTTAATCATAGGTTTGCCGGCACTTGCTATTGGGGCTTTTTTACTTTATGGGCCACAATTTTACGATCGTATGATTCGCGATGATGTTTCCCCTTTAGACCGTAAGTTTTCTACTGTCATTGGCGATCAGGTGGTAGCTGGAAAAATGGATGATTATTCCATTCTTGATACCGTGACAAAAAATGGTGGCTCTAATTCCTCTGCATCAGATAACCAAATGAGTCGTAGCGCCCAGGTTAAAGCGGCTAACCGTAGTGCTCAAGAAAATTATTACCATGATGTCCAGATCGATGAGGTGGTAAATCGTAATACCGAATTTTATGACCTTAATGCTAGTAATCCAGATGAATTACGTAAAGCCATTTTAGAAAACGCTCCAACTAATGCTGACAGTGGGCGCCATAGCATCAGCAAAATGAGTTATGGGGTGGATTGGAATCTCGATACCATACAAGAAAACGGAGAATGTAAGCTCTTAGGCGTAAAGGTAGTAACTAATATCACCATGTTGATGCCACGTTGGAATGGGGTGGCTAATATGGGGATTGATGCTCAGCGAGCTTGGAGTGATTATTTAAGCTCTGTGGTAAGTTACGGGGAAAGACACAACAAGATTATGGAAGGAGTGTCTCGTCAGATCGCTGAACGCATTAGATTCGTTAAAAAACGTGCTTTATGTAGTGATCTGATTGCCGATGTAAACCAAATTGGGACCGTAATGCTCTCTGATGCTCGTGATCGGGTGAAGCGTTATCGTTCTGAAACTGGGGCGGGGCGCCAGATGGGGGTAAGACTTCCGGTGTTTGCCGATAGTGATCTTGCTACCAATCAAGAAATGGCGGCCGCATTAAATCCAGAATTTAGTGAAGTTGCCACCAAACCTGTAGTGGTAGCCCAAGAAGTTTCCGCCGAAACCGAAAAAGAAGCCGTAACTACTAAAGCTCAAGAAGTTAGCGCGGTAGTAAATGAAAAAGCTGCCACAAATGAAGCCAAATAAACTACCAAACAAGCAGCGACTCACGAACCGTTAGTGGCTCCTAAAAACGTGGCTACAGAATTACCAAAAATGTTAGTGCCTGGTGTTACCGCTACGTCTAAACCAGTAGAAACGTCAAAAAACTAAAATACCCCTGAAATAACTAAGGCGTAACTTACTCCTGCCTTCTGCTTGATAAACTTGAGGAAGTTGTTTGATTTCGTAAAACAAATTCCACATGGTTTTGTTGAAAACACATAAAAACCGTGGTTCTAAAGACAAAATGCTGTGGTAATGATGTTATTTTTGTGGGTTCTTGCATATATTCATTGCTAAAAACAAACCTTTTTGGTATGTTTCTCATATTTAATTCATCTAAACTCAAAAAGTTGCCGTAAACAAAAACATACCATGCGGTTAGGATTTTATTTTATGCACGAGTAAAAGTTTTTCCGCACCAGAAAAACTTTGAAACAAGCTTTAGGTTGTGGCGAAGTTTAAGCACGATTGAGTATTTGAGATCTTGTAATTCTATGTAGCTAAAAGTAGTTGTAGTTTGAAAGTAATTTAAGTCACGCTAGTTCTTTTCGAGGAATATATGAACGTTAAAACGCAGAATAATGGCAAGCTTTCTAAAAACGATAGACAAAAGCTTATCGTCTCTGAACTGCAAGCATCTCCTACTATCAGAGCTTCTGATCTAGCAGCTGAGCTTAATGTTTCAAGTGAAACCATTCGTCGTGATTTAGAAGAACTTGAAAGCCGTGGTTTAATTAGCCGTACCTACGGTGGGGCTAGCCGGCCGATGACAACTGAACCTGAAGTTGCTAAGCGCGATTTGTTATATTTAAGACAACGTGAACTTATTGCTAAGGAAGTTTCAGGATTTATTAACCACCGTGATATCGTAATTATCGGGGGTGGGGCGACTACTTCCCACGTGGCTCGTCGTTTAGCAGCGGACAAACATGATTTAATCGTGATTACCGACTCTTTAGTTATCGCTTCTATCTTAGCGACTAATACTACGATTAGAGTGCAGATTTGCCCAGGTACCTATAACGCTAAAGAAGGTTGTGTCTGTGGCGCTGAAACAGTCGAATATCTAAAGAATATCTATGCGAATCATGCGATTTTAGGCACTTCTGGTTTAACCGAAGATGGGGTTAGTAACGCCGATATGGATATTGCTGCCACTTATAGAACGATGGTACATAGAGCCAATGAAGTGACTGTAGCTGCGGACCATTCAAAGATTGCGCGTATGGCGTTATCGGTTTATGCGCCATGGCAGAGTATTACCAATTTAGTTACTGACCAAGAACCATGTGATGAAGAGCTCCAGCGAGCCCTTAAGTTTGCTGGGGTGAGAGTAACTATTGCTCGTGATGTCTGGGGTGGGCAGTAAATATAAACAATAGTCCCTCCCAAAATGATCTTTAAACCAAATTTAGTTTAAACCTCAAGAGCCGAAAGTATTATTATGATGCTTTCGGCCCTTGTTATTTCTACAGAGTTTTTTTGAATTTAATGGCTTATTTGGCTAATTTTCTTTGGTTAGTTACTCGTGATGTCATACAATGGCATGGTTTAATTTTTAAGGAGCACTCCTATGCGTAGCACTGTAACCGTTGCCGCTGTTAGCGTCAATACCACCCCAATGGACCTCAAAAACAATATCGCCAATATCTTAGCTGCTTACCAAGAAGCGGTGGCGGCGGGCGCAGATGTCGTGGTGACTCCGGAATTAGGGGTAACAGGTTACGGTTTGCAAGACATGTTCTATGTGGCATCCATGATGGAAAAAGTCCCGGCTGTAATCAAGGACTTGGCCTCTAAAGTTCAACCTAATACCTTGTTAGCAGTAGGTTTTCCGTTATTGACTCCAGGCGGGCAACTTTATAATGCCGCGGCCCTTTTAGGGGAAAATCAGGTTCTCGGGATCGTTTTAAAACAGCATTTAGCGCGTAGCGGGATTCATTATGAACCAAGATGGTTTACTCCATGGCCACATGGGGTTACGACCGTGATCGATTTTGCCGGCGAGCAAGTCATGGCCGGTGATTTGGTGTTCGACGTTTCTGGGGTGCGTATTGGTTTTGAAATTTGTGAGGATTCTTGGGTAGCAGATCGCCCAGGTCGTTCTTTGTGCCGTCGCTTAGCTGATATTATTCTCAACCCTTCAGCTTCCCATTTTGCAATTGGCAAACAAGCTGAACGCGTAGCCTTTGTGACTGAAGGTTCAAGAGCGTTTGGGACGGTTTATGTTTATACCAATCTTTTAGGTTGTGAGTCAGGACGTGCAGTATATGACGGGGATATGATGATTGCGTCTGCCGGTAAACTCGTGGCGATGAGCGAACGTTTAAGCTTTGCTCCATATAAGGTGTTGCTGGCTAACTGCGATTTACGTCAGGGCCGGATGCTTCGGCGCCAATCTGGGATGCTCCTAAGCGATCCAATAGCAGAAGCTGATGGCGTAGTGTTTACTGGGATTGAATTTAAACCAGAAAACACGGCTTTAGATATTACACCACCATGCGCTGTAAGGGGCGAAGATGAACATGAGGTTGCCGGGCGTGTGGTTGCCTTAGGGCTTTGGGATTGGATGCGTAAAACTCATACCGGGGGCTTTGCCTTAAGTCTATCTGGTGGGGCGGATTCAGCTTTATGTGCTGCTATGGTGTTCTTCTCTCAGGTTCAAGCTTTTGCCACCTTAGGTGTGGCTAAGTATTTAGAGGTCTTAGCGTCATGCGGACTCAAAATTGAAGCGCCGGCTAAAGGGGAAGATCCACTAACTTACCTTAAGACTAAGGTGATGCCAAAAGTGCTTCTTACTTTATATCAAGGTTCAGATTACTCTGGGGATGTAACCTTTACGGCAGCTAAAGATTTAGCTTTAGAGCTTGGGGCTTGGCATAGCTCTTGGTCAATCTCAAACTTGGTAAAAGAATACATTCGTCTTTCTAACTCTTTAACTCCAGGCGATGAATTATCCTGGGCGAAGGATGACTTAGCTTTACAAAATATTCAGGCGCGCGTGCGCGCTCCTGGGATTTGGTTGATGGCTAACCGCTTCAATAAGTTGTTAATTGCGACCTCTAATTTGTCCGAAGCTTCTGTGGGCTATTGCACCATGGATGGTGATACCTCTGGGGTAATTTCACCAATCGGGGGGATCGGTAAATCACGCGTGTTAAAAATCAATCGTTACCTCATGGAACATGGGATTAATTTACAAGATAATCAGGTGTTTGCCGATGATTGCGTGCGTATTGAAGCGATGAAGGGCATTGTGTGCCAAGCACCAACCGCTGAATTACGTCCGGTTGAACAAACAGATGAAAAAGACTTAATGCCATACCCACTTTTAGACCAAATTCGTATTTGGTCTCAAGTTCACTACTTAAGTCCAAAAGAAGTTTATGTTGAGTTGTTACGCTCTGAATTTGGACAAAGTTTTAGTCCGGCTGAGTTATATGCTGCTTGTTGCCGCTACTATCGCCTTTATTGCTGTAATCAGTGGAAGCGTGAACGTTTAGCTCCGGCCTTCCATATCGAACGTGATAGTGCCGATCCTAAATCCTTCCGCCGCTTCCCAGTGCTTTCTTCTTGCTTGGAGCTTGAAATGGAAGAACTCGAAGCTTATGCCAAAGAGATTGGTGCGATAATATAGAGTTAAAAACAAGGCCTCGCCTCATGTTAGGACGAGGCCTTATCTTTAGGTAAAACCAACAAAACAACTAAATAAAAGGTTCGTTGATGAAGATTGGCTATAAAAAACTATGGTTGGCCTTTGGCACATTGGGGCTAGGTGTTAGCACCCTTTTAGGGTGTACTCATTTAATTTCTTCTGTTGTTTTGACGGACCCAACTTTAAATCGCACTAGTAGACAATTAGCGGCGCAAGAAGGCTTTAGAGCTTCGATGCTCACGGTAAGTGACCATAAAGTCTTTGAGGTTAATATTTTAAAAACGCCACTTATGCTTCTTAGTGACGTTACTGAACAAAGAGTAATAGAACCTAATGATTGCTCTAATGAAGAAACTGCCGCGAAAGAGGGGACTTGCGCCCGAGAGGTGGCTCCTGATTTTGTTTATGGGGCGACAGATCTAAAGGTAGTGCCACAAAGCTTAGGCTTAAAATGGCGTTTGTTTGTCGTGCCGGCAGTTGGTTTATACGTAGTTGAGTTAGCGCAACTAGCCCCAAATGCCTCCGTAACACAAACTAATGCTAACTTAGAGTCATCTAAGGCTGCGGCTAATTACTCTAAGCGCTTAAGTTTGGCTTTTGCGGATATGGCTTCTTTAGAAACGGCTTTGCCGTATTTTTCAGGGGTGGCGTGGGAAGAATTAGCATCGATGCTAGAAACAAAGACCCCAACTACTTGCACGGATTTACAATTTGCAGAACATGATGGTTACAACTTTCCGGTAAAGTGTACTAATGTTGCCAAGGACTATGTCTTTACCGTCAATAAATTTGTGTCCTTTAATGATGGGTTTTATTTTCCTAAAATTTTTACTTGGAACGCCGGCTTTGAGAGCGTTAGGCCAAAGGCGAATAGCCAGCAAGCTAATCAAGCCAATACTGGCGATCTTACTCAAAATAAAACTAAAGCCTCAGTAAAAGCTACTACCAAAACTCACCCCAATATAAGTGAAGTTAGCACTAAAGAATACTGCTTTAGCGTGCGCGGGGCAGCGCCTATAAAGGGCAATGTGGCGACTAATGATATTTTTAGGCGGGCACTTACAGAAATTGAAACAGGCATCGCTCAAGGCAGAATTAGACGAGTTAGTGCGCAGGAAGGGATTATTAAAATTGCTGAGTTTTTAGAATAAAACTCGAATTTTACGCAAAAAAATTTAAAGCTCTCGGCTTAAGGTATTTCTTAGGTAATTGGTTTGGCACTTAAGTTAGATGGCGGTGGAGATGACTGTGGCACCTTAAAAACTACTTACAAGTAGTGAGTCTAAGCCTTAAAAGCAGTGGGCGTTGACCTTAAAAGTTGTGATGTAACGCACTTAAGTGTTTTTTTTAGGAGTTAAACCTTTATAAATAAAGGGTTTGAGTCCCAATTTTAACTAAAAATTCATGTAACTCACTTTGGCTTTGCGGTGGAAATAGGCTATAAGGTGAGCATTCAAGGATTATTTTTGCTGAGCTTGTCATAAGCTCACATACAAAATGAAAAATTTTGCATGTATATGGCTATAATGGCTCAAACTAGAAACGGGATGCATTTATAGATTGTAGTAAGTGCACAAATTAAACTGAACGTTTTCCAGTAAACTATTTTTTAGTAGGTGGAAACGATATTTAGCCTTGGGCTAAAAATGGCCGACCTAGGCTTAGGTTAAATTGTACGAGACTCGCATTATTATGAGCTAACTCTATATTGGAGGTTTTAGCAAAAAATTTAGTTTCGTATACCAGGACTCTTTCAAAGTCCTACAGTATTCATCTATTAGCAGGAGGGACCAATGATGCCATGCTCTGCCTCACTAAAAAAAACTAACACCCCAAAATCAAAATATCTTATCTCAGGTGGTAACAGTCACCGCCTAGGGGCTACCATTACTGAAAATGGGGTGAACTTTGCGATCTGGTGCCGTTACGCTAAAGTAATGGAACTTTTACTCTTTAAAGACGTAAATGATGATAATCCAGACATTATTGAGTTAAGCAGTCGCGAATTTCGTAGCTCTTATTATTGGCACGTTTTTGTGCATGGAATTAAAGATGGGCAGCTCTATGGCTGGCGCGTTAAAGAATTAATTGTGCCGATTCCTGGAGTAGTATTTGATCCCCAAAAGGTGTTGTTAGACCCATATGGCCTTCGCGTGATGTTCCCTAAGAACTATAACCGTACCTTTAATCGTTACGTCGGCTCTAATGTTGGCTTTTGTGCTAAAAATGCCGTCATTGATATGAACAAATACGATTGGGAACGTGATGCTAAACCAAGTCATCCATTAAGTGCTAACGTAATTTATGAAATGCATGTTTCTGGGTTTACCAAGGATCCGGACTCAGGCGTGCCAGCTTCAATTCGTGGTACTTATAGTGCTCTTGTGGAAAAGATTTCTTATTTAAAAGAATTAGGGATCAATGCGGTTGAATTGCTCCCTGTTTTTCAGTTTGACCGTTTTGATGCTTTACCTGGTAAAGAAAACTATTGGGGTTACGCGCCGATGAGTTTCTTTGCTGTGCATGGCGCCTATGCTTGTGATAACGAAGATCCATACGGTCCTATCGATGAATTTCGCGATATGATTAAAGCTTTTCATAAAGCTGATATCGAAGTATTTTTGGATGTGGTTTATAACCATACTTCTGAAGGTGGAAGCGATGGCCCAATGTATTCATATAAGGGGCTCGACAACCGCGCATACTATATCCTTGATGAAAACAAGAATTACAAAAATTACTCTGGTTGCGGTAACACCTTAAATGCTAGCCACCCAATGGTTAAGCGTCTTATTAAGGATAGCTTACATTTTTGGGCCGAAGTAATGCACGTCGATGGGTTTAGATTCGATTTGGCTTGTATTTTGTCGCGCGACACTAATGGGGAACCGTTAAATGATCCACCAACCACTCTGGCTATTGACTCAGACTATCGTTTGGCTGATGTTAAGCTTATTGCTGAACCTTGGGATGCTGGAGGGTTGTACCAAGTAGGCCACATGCCTGGAAATAGATGGCGTGAATGGAATGGGCAATTTCGTGACGATTTAAGAAGCTTCTTGCGTGGCGATTGTGGTATGGTCCAAAAATTTGCTAGCCGTTTGCTAGGTAGCCCGGATATTTATCCCATTGATAGAGCCGATCCACAAAAGTCTATTAACTTTGTGACTTGTCATGACGGTTATACCTTGTGGGATCTTGTGACCTATGAACAAAAGTATAACCTCGCTAATGGGGAAAACAATCGTGACGGTAATAACCACAATATTAGTTGTAACTACGGCCACGAAGGGGAAAGCACTGATTTAGCGCTCAATGCTTTAAGATTACGTCAAGCTAAAAACTTTATGCTCCTTAATTTATTCTCCATGGGGACGCCTATGATGTTGATGGGAGATGAAGTCTTAAGAACCCAAAATGGTAATAACAATGCTTACTGCCAAGATAACGAAGTTGGTTGGTTCCATTGGAAGCGTAATGAGTTACAAGAAGAAATGTTCCATTTCACACAAGGGTTATTAACATATCGTATTTCCCGTGGACGTGGCGTGACTGACAGCATCTTCTTACTTAAAGACGCAATTGAAAAGAACAAGGTTATTTGGCACGGCGTTTACCCTAATAAGCCAGATTGGGGCTATAACTCTCACTCTATTGGGCTTACGGTATATTCTGACACCCACCATGCGTATTACTATATGTTCGTGAACATGTATTGGGAAGGGTTGCACTTACATATCCCTGATGCCCCAACTGGAGATGGCCGCAAGTGGTATCGTATCGTCGATACTTCTTTACCGTCACCTCTTGATATTCATGTAGGTCCGGAACCTGCGCAAGTTATTGGCCACAACTATTACTTAGAAGCTAGATCTATTTTGGTGTTAGCGGCTCCTTGTGAGGTATAAAAGTAATAACTAGCTTTAAGCCTTAAAAGTATAGAACCTCCTTTTGGTGTTAGTCCCCATAAACCACATGCGTGTATGGTTTTAGGACTACACTTAAGGAGGCTCTTTGTTTGGTTGAGGGTGAAGCAACTTTTAAGTCGAAATTGAGTCAAATAGAGCATTTTTAAGCCCAAATGGAGCTTAATTTGAGCTTAATTTGAGCTTAATTTAAGCTCAAATAGCCTCGTTAAAGGCGCTTACTTGGTTGAGGCGCCATCTAGTTGCGGCCAAAATTTTAAAGTTAGTGACTTGAGCGTTTAATAATTAGCAAGCAGGCAAAATATACTAATAAGACTTAGGCTACATGAAGTATAATGCTTAAAAGTGGAGTGAGCTTAAGGCGGACTTAAAAGGATTGGTGGTTAATTAAATTTAGGACCCCAAAAATGCTAGTTAAAGCTTGAGCTTTAAACTTACCTTTCAAGCTATATTGAAGCTTCCTAAATGGTTTAAAACCATTTAATAGATTATTGTGAGGCGTTTACCCCGGAGTGCCTCAAGGTAAAGTTTTACCGACTAATAGATAAAACCCACTTGCTCGCGTAGCAAGTTTAAGAGGATATGTGTTCATGAAGTGGTCAGATACTTGGTTTAAGATGTGCGATTCCTTTAACGAATGGAAGGGCCGATTAGTTTCTGAAAAAGGTCTCGAAACATCGCGCGGAAAAAAGACTTTGTTGGCCATGTGCTGTGCTACTGCCGTATTGGGTATTGGGGTTTATCAAGGCTACAGCTGGTATTTAGAACGTGATTACTTGTTGCGGGCTGAATCTGCTATGCGTGGTGGCTTTTTTAAGGAAGCTTTTAAGAATTACCTGGCGTTAGCTCAGCGTGGCGATCTTGAGGCGATGCGTCAAGTAGCAGATATGTACTTTGAAGGTAAAGGGACGGCTAAAAACCCTGACCAAGCGATTAAGTTTTTACAAGAAGCTGCTGACCAAGGCGACTCTGAAGCTATGACCCGTTTAGGGATGTTATATTTTTCTTCAAGCTATCAAGGCCAAACCTGTTTAGGCCATGATTATCGTCAAGCGATGAATTGGTTCTTAAAAGCGGGACGCAACCCTGAAGCCTTAGAAGCCATTGGGACCATGTATTTACGTGGGCTTGGGGTCGAAACAAACGAACGATTAGCCCAAAACTACTTTGATAAGTGGATTGATACTTATCTTGAAAAAGCGCGTCAAGGAGACGCTAAAGCTCAATATCTAATGGGGCTTTATCTAATCGATGGTCAACGTCACGCTATAGACGAACCTAAGGCTATCGCTTGGTTTGAAAAGAGTGCGGCTCAAGGTTACGTTAAAGCGTTAGAAAGCTTAGGCTTTTTATATCGCATTGGCGGGGAAAACACCGCTCCAGATAATGAAAAAGCGATGGCTTACTTTGCTAAGCTTAAAGATATCTACGAAGAACGAGCGGCTAAAGGTGATACGGCCGCGATGATTTATCTTGCGGAAATGTACCAAAAAGGCGAAGGGGTCCCTCAAGATAATGCTATGGCCCTTAAGAAGTACCTTGATGCTTCTGATGCGGGGAGCATTGCAGCAAAAGAAAATTTAGCCGATCTGGCAGAAAACAATGTTTTTACTTTACCAGGTGGGGTTACGCCAGAAGATCTAAGGCAGCAGGCCCGTAAGTTACGTGAACAAAAGGCAGTCGAAGGTGATATTACCTACATGAAGGAATTGGGTTTTGAGGCCTTAAGTGCGATTGCAAGTTACGAAAGTGAACAAGCCAACCGTGCCGATAACGCTGAGAGTGAAGATGATTTTTGGGCGGTACGTACCTCAAGCCAAATGGCGGCGGAACAAAAGCATTTAGAGGCGCAAGAGAAAGCCCAAGTCGCAAATGCGTCTGAAACCCTAAATAATAATGCCGCCTCAGACATGAATGTGGTAGCAAATAAGAGCGCCATAGCAAAAAACTCGAAAAGCACTCGTGACGCGGAAACCTCCACCCGTAAAGCCGATAATACGAATATTGCATTAGTTGATGAACCACAAGACCAAGGGCAGACTTTTGTGGTGGCCACTTTAGATAGTGCAAGCTCTGAAGGTGAAAATGGAGTAAGTGAAACTGTAGCTGGTTCTGACTCTCTAGCTTCAAATGAGGGCTTTACGGTCGCAACAGCATCTATTTCGGCAACAGGTGATGAAGTTGGGACTCAAGTATCAAAGGAGGCCAAGAGCAAGGAAAACGAGACCAAGGAAACTCCAAGCGCCAAAGCTAAGCTTCAGACTAAGCTTGAACTCGCAAGCACTAAAGCTGAATCTAAGGCTAAGGAAAGCCCACGTAAGGACCAAGCGCTACTTAATGCCCAAGAGTTATATCCTTTGTATGATGAAGCAGTTAAATGGTTTACTTTAGCAGCTCAATCAGGGGATGCGCCTGCCATGCTTGAATTAGGGCGTATTTATCGTGACGCACCATTACCATCTATCCGTAATGAAAACATGGCTGTTAATTGGTTCTTAAAGAGTGCGCAGCAATGTTATGAACCTGCTTATTTAGAATTAGGGGCCGTTTATGAACAGCCTAATTCAACTCTTGAAAACGCCCGTGAAGCAATCCATTGGTTTGAACTAGCCGCAATGCAAGGTAGCACTGAGGCGCAAATTCAATTAGCTAAATTATTTGCCCGTGGGGGCCGTGGGGTGCAACCAAATTACGTAAATGCCTTGAAGTGGTTGCTCGTAGTTAAGAAAGGGGCGGAGCTTTCAGGGGATACGGCGACCGATGGTCTTTATGGTGAAGTACTAGAACTTGAAAAACAGTATGCCCATTACTTAACTTTAGATGAAGTTGGAAAGGTGCATCATGAAGTTCAGGTGATGGTAGAAAAGTATGGCACTAATTGGTAAAACCAAGGTCCACTTTTTAGTTTAAACGAGGTTTGAGGTTTTTAGAGGGAGTGCTCTTAAACATCAGTATATTAATAAGAAAAGCCGGACGCATCCGGCTTTTCCAAGTATCCTCCGCAGAGAGATACCGCAATTCATTTACATTATTGAATATTATATTCAAATATTCAAGACTATTTTAAAATGAATTTCTGACTGCTCCCACGGGCTTGCCCGTGGGAGCAGTCAGCAGAAGAAAATAACTATATAACTAGACAAGGAACCAACAGAAAAACAATTTATTATTTCAATAAGCTAGTGGATATTATTGAATAGAGCTAAGCTCTAAAAAACGCAAATTTTGGAGCTTAGCAAAAATAAGCGCCAAAAAACGCAAATTTTGGAGCTTAGCAAAAATAAATGCTCAAAACTCAAATTTTAAAATGCCTTTATGTTTTGGGAGAACAATAAGTCAAATTGGCAAAGTGGATTCAGTCTGTTTTTTGATTTTCACAATATTCATCAAAATCAAATGTTCCATCAACCACAATCGCCCACAAGTATTTCCTATTACCTATGGTGTTAAATCCATCGATATTGTCTGTTTTTAGCAAAATATCTAGGTCGTCATAATACAAGTGAGAATCTGAGTTACACTTTAAGAAGACGAATTTTTTGTTTTCTATATTTATCAAGTACAGATCTTCAGTATTTTTGAAATTCAATTCCAATTCTCCAGCAGGAGAATTCAAAAATACCTTCTTAAATCTTTCAACTGTGCAAAACTCATTACCTGTTTTCATTTAAGTTTTAGCTCTCTTCTTACTCAAGTTTCCCACTGGAATAACCACAACAATCCTAGTCCCCACGCGGATTAGGCGTTCTTTAAAAACAAGTATTGATTTTTTCAAGGGAGGCCTCCTTGGCCATGGCCTTGGGGATGTTTTGGCTATACTGCGTCTGCTCCTCTTAGTAGCTACTTAGCCGGTTGAATATTCTTGTGCGGTGGAACCGCAGTTCTGGAAAATCGGGAACCGATAGTCTGGAACATTGGAAACCACCTTGCAAATTTCGGACAAACGGCGTGATATTTGGCCTCTAAAAAAGTGCCGTACATTAGGTGATACAATAGTTTGTGACGAGTTTGTTAAAGATATTGAAGGATTCACAACTAATGGCAAGACAAAGTTACAGCAAGGAAGAAAGACTTAAGTATGTTCAGCTCTTTGCCAAAAGTGGATTAAAAAGTGGGAGTTTGTTACGGAGCATCCAGAGATAAAGAATACAACCTTGTATAACTGGATCACTAAGTATTTTCCTAACCAACCATCATCAGCAGAAGGTGGTGAAGTTGCTACTAATGAAAAGGCTGAAATTCCAAAGGATCGATTAGAGAGTAAAGATAAGTTTGAAATTGTTATTGATACAGCTAAAATGAATGAAGAAGAGGTTGGTGCTTATTGCTAAAGCAAAGGCATTTATTCAACAGAATTAAAGTCATGGAAGCTTAATTGTATGAATGCAAATGATAATAACAATGTAGTTTTTGCGAAAGAGAACGTAAAGTTAAAGACTGAGGTCAGACAGTTAAAAGAAAAGTTATCTAAGCTTAATTGTAAGAAGGCCAAGCAGGATAAAGAGCTTGAGCGTATGCAGAAAGCTCTAGCAGAATATGCTGTTAAGGAAGCATTCTTAAAAAAAGCGCAAGCGCTCTTAGAGAAAAGCGACGAGGAGCGCTAACAAGCGAAGCTGAAAAGAAAAAAGCTTTCCCCCGCACCACTTTTTTAAAAAAAGAAAAAATGCGGTTGCATTGAGAAGTGTGAGATAAGTTGCAAATATTGATAGTACGTCACAAACTAACTTTACACAAAGCGTGGAGTTACCGCCGAATTTATGCGCGTGGAGCCCCATCGTTTGAACGAAGATTTAGCAATAAATCAAGTAAAAGCGATGGCTTATGAAGCGCGAATTTAGTAAAAGGGTGAGTAAGCCTACAAAACTGTAGCTTATAAACTTTTTATAGATCTAAAATAACGGTCTGTGTCTTATTTTAAGTACTTTTTGATGCTTTGATTTTGGTGCGCGTTACTTAGGTATAGGGTTGCAAATTGCTGTAGTTAATTAATTGAAAAATTATAGTAATATATTTGTTGAAATTAAATATTATGCGTATTATACTTAGACTTATAAACAAAAAGTTTAAGAATTGGATAAAATTTTACATGCGTTACGTCAAAGATCCTGCTTAAAGTTTGTTTCAACTTGGGGGTTAAGATGGTAGCGCTTAGGAGTTTGGGGATATGAGTTTTCCGCTTGAGGCTTATGATAGGGTGGCTGCGAGTCCAGAGGATTTTCGCTTAGCGGTTAGAGTACCATTTTCTGGGTTTAATGAGTTTTCATCTTTTCCTGTTGCCTTGACTTCACCGCAGGGTGATGAAAAACCGTTAGTTTTTTTAGCCATGAATACTACCGGTCGTTTTCCCTATGGGGAAATGATAGAACTCGCATTAGTGCGAGTGCTTTATTCTCCTTCTATGGGGACCGTGACCGCTATTACCGGAGTATATAGTGGTTTAGAAACAGTGAAGGCTAAGCTTTCAGAAGAAAGAATAAAAGCTATGGGGTATAACCCTGAAATGGCGTCAGAAGCTCATTTCGATGAAATTAAGATTGCGACCTTGTTAGAAGGAAAACCATTGATTCTTTGTGCTCAAGCGCGTGAGCGGAGACCTTACTTTGACCGTAGATTCCAAGGAAGTTTGGATGAACTGCCTTGGGGTGAAGCGGTTTTTGATCTAGCTTGGGGCGATTTGACCGCCGGCCGGTTAGGTAGTGTAGGGGAAGTTAGTACTTATGTTTCTTTACCTGTAATGGTTAATGAATTGTATTCTTTCTACAATCCATATTCCGCGCGTGAAGAAGCTTTAACTCTCGTGTGGCTTATGCATAGTTTTAAACCAGTTTTTGAAGCGGTTTTAGGGCGCCTTGATCAAGAAGTCTACATTGTCGAAGCCCGCTATTTACCTTTTGACTTTAAAGACCAGGTTAAAGCTCGCCGTTATAGATGGTCGCCGGAAAGACGTGTTTGGTATCGTGAATGTTCTTCAGAAAACCTCTTAAATACCGAAATTAAGTTCTTAAGTGAACTTTACGATCCGGACCAAAGCAAAATTAACGTGGTTAACTTTACTGTGACGCCGTTTAAGGCTTTTAAAGCTCAATAAGAGCGGGTATTGGGGATTGAAGTGCTTGGGTCACAAAACGCTTATGTGGCTTAAATCTAACCCCGCTATGAGCGCCTAAAACTTAAACGGTATAGAGCTAAGCTACTAAAAGCAAAGTAGTTTAAGCTAAGTCGAGAGCAAAATACTATGATGAAAGAAGAAGATAAATTTCCGTTAAATCTATGGCCTGAGATTGAGCAGGCCCCTGATGATTATCGTTTACTTGAACGCGTCCCATTTACGATGATTGGGGAGCAGCCAGAACTTCCGATAAAAATCGCTGAACCAGTTGGGGACGAACTTCCGCTTATTATTCTTGATTCTGAAACTACGGGGCTTAATCCTAGTTGCGATCAAATGATTGAGCTTGCGATGGTGCGAACACTTTATTCTCCATCTTTAGGTGATATCACTTCCATAACTGCCATCTATGATGAGTTTGAAGATCCGCATATTGAAATTCCTCCTAAAGTAACAGAATTAACTGGGATTACTACGGAGATGGTAAAAGGCCAAAAGTTCGACCTTGATGCCGTCAATCGTCTCTTAGCGGATGACCCTTTGGTTATTGCCCATAACGCAGGTTTTGACCGGTTGTTTTTTGATAGAAGATTCTGTGGCAGCGAGTTTTTAACCCAGCTACGCTGGACTTGCACCTTAAAAAATATGCAATGGGCTAATCTTGACGGGCGTTTACGCTTCTCACGTAAGTTAGGCAATATGCTCTTTAACCTTAATTACTTCTTTGAAGCGCACAGAGCTAATGCGGACTGCTTAGCTTTGTTATGGTTACTACATATCGTGCCTAACGCTTTTAGACATTTGATTGATAATACGTTTAACCGCCAAATTTCTTTAGTTTTAGCGCGTGGCTTGCCTATTGAATATAAGGACCGGGTTAAGAGTCGGCGCTACAATTGGAACCGCGTAGATAAGGTTTGGAATATTCAATGTAATACTCCAGAACAAGTGCAAGAAGAACTCAAGTTCTTGCGTGAGCTCTATGATCCGGAAGGGCGTTTAGTTGAGGAAGTTAAATTAAATCTCGATCCACGTATTTGCTTTAAAGGCTAATTGTGAATTGGTTTTAACTTTTAAGAGGTAATCCCATACGCTATGAAATTTAGCGCCTGGGATTTTTTTAGGAACTAAGAATTAAGGATCATTAATAATGGCTAGCTCCTAAGAGATACCGCGCGAGCCAAAGACTAAAGTATGCCGAGGACCAAAGGGGCCAAAGGTAAAAATGGCCGAAGGTAAAAAGAGGCTAAGGGGAAAAAGTTAGGGGCAAAAAAAATCTCCCAGCGGGAGATTTTTAATAGTCAACTTTACTTATTTAGTTTAAGCGTTACGCCTTAGCAGTGCTTAACACGGCGTTTAACTTCCTCTTGCTTACCAGCGTTAAACGGACGAGTATCAGGAGCCCCAAGGTAACCACATACACGGCGAATTACAGAAGCCTTAGCTGCATTGTGGTTGCCACAGTTAGGACATTCAAAGCCCTTGCTAGTACAAGTGAATTCACCCTTGTAGCCACAAACGTAGCATTCATCAATCGGAGTGTTGGTGCCATAGTATGGGATACGGTCATAGGTGTAGTTCCATACGTCTTCAATCGCTTCAGGGTTCATCTGTAAGCTTGGGAATTCACCGTAGCAGATAAAGCCGCCAGAAGCTAAAGCTGGGTATGGCTGTTCAAAGTCAATCTTCGCGTACGGATCGACCTTCTTTTCTACATCGAGGTGGAAGCTGTTAGTGTAGTAACCCTTATCAGTAACGCCTGGAATAATCCCAAATTCCTGTGCATCTTTCTTGCAGAAACGGTTGCAGAGGTTTTCAGATGGGGTGCTGTAAAGGCTAAAGCCGTAGCCAGTTTCAGCTTTCCAACGTTCAGTAGCGTCATGTAAAGTCTTAACAATCTTTACGCCAAGTTCTCGTAGCTTTTCATTATCAAAGATATGAGAACCAGTGCCATAAAGGGCATTGATGGTTTCATGAATCCCAATATAACCTAATGATACAGAAGCACGACCATTCTTAAAGATTTCAGAAACCTTATCATCAGCCTTTAGTCTAACGCCACAAGCGCCTTCCATGTAAAGAATTGGGGCTACCTTAGCGCGTACATTGTCAAGGCGGTGGATACGTTCCATCAAAGCCTTGTAGCAGATGTCGAGACGCTTATCGAGAATTTCAAAGAACTTCTTTTCGTCGTGGTTAGCTTCAATCCCAATACGTGGCAAGTTGATGCTGACTACGCCGAGGTTATTACGACCTTCGTGTTCTTCATGGCCATTAGCATCGATATATGGAGCTAAGAAGCTACGGCAACCCATAGGAGCCTTGAACGAACCGGTAACCTTAACTACTTGGTCGTAGTTTACGATATCTGGGTACATGCGCTTTGAGGTGCATTCCAATGCTAACTTCTTAATATCGTAGTTAGGGTCGGTCTTATCGAGGTTAAGGCCACGCTTAATGGTAAATACTAACTTAGGGAATACAGCGGTCTTATGGTTCTTGCCGAGGCCGACGATTCTGTTCTTTAAGATAGACTTTTGAATTAAACGAGATTCCCAAGAAGTACCAAGCCCAAAGCCTAAGGTTACAAACGGAGTTTGCCCGTTAGCAGTGTGTAAAGTGTTTACTTCGTATTCTAAAGATTGGAAAGCATCGTAACATTCTTTTTCTGTACGAGCGCGAGCATAGCTCTCAGGTTCTTGAATGTTCCATTCTAGAGCAACAGCTAAATGCTTTTCGTAGCTCTTCTTTACGTATGGAGCTAATACTTCATCGATACGGTTAATAGTAGTACCACCATAAATATGGCTGGCCACCTGAGCGATGATTTGCGCGGTTACGGCAGTTGCCGTGCAAATAGAATGTGGAGTTTCAATTTCCGCATTACCCATCTTAAACCCATTGGTGAGCATGCCTTCAATATCGATAAGCATACAGTTAAACATTGGGAAGAGTGGTGAGTAGTCAAGATCGTGGAAGTGGATTTCGCCACGTTCGTGTGCTTCTACTACATCTGTTGGCAACATATGGGTCTTAGCGTAGTGACGCGCCATAATGCCTGCTAAAAGGTCACGCTGAGTAGGGATAACGCGGCTGTCCTTATTAGCATTTTCATTAAGGATTTCAGGATTGCTCTGTTCAATTAAGCTTTCGATGTCTTGAATGAGCTGGCTATGCTTTTCACGCATACGGTCACGGTCGTGACGGTATTCAATATAGGCACGCGCTACTTCCTTGTACTTACTAGCCATAAGTTGGTTTTCAACCAATTTCTGGATTTCTTCAATTTGAACTTCATTGCAGTTTTTGATTTTCTTGAATACATTTGATTCAATAGTGGCGCAAAGGTTAAGGTCTTTAACACCTGTAGCTTCAGCAGCTTTAGCTACTGCTTTAATTATACGGTTGCCGTCGTATTCTACGCGGTTACCATCTCTTTTAACTACAATGGGGTTCATTGTTATATCCTCTTTGGTTGAGCACTTGGTACTTGTTTTCGGCTTTACCGCGGAGGAAGCATATCTTTAAGTAAACTAGTTTAGATTAAATTTACTAAAAGAAATGCTCAGCTCAAGCGGTAAAACAAAAATAAGGCTTGGGGGTCGAAAAAAAGTACGACTTAAACCAAGTGCTTAAATTCTTAAATAACTTCAATATAGCCAGGAATTTGTTTGTAGTTTGGTGAAACCTATAAACGAAATCACATTCTAAAATGAGAGTGTCCGTTCACCAACTATGAATCTTGTTTTGTATTTTTCCTGTGGTGTGAAGTGAATTTATCACAAATTTTATATAAAACAAGGGGCAAAAAAAAATACTTCAAAATTGATTTAGATCAATGAAATTTTTGAAATAAAGGCAGAATGCGCCTTACGGCGATTTTAGGGCGGTTTCTATATTTAGTAAAAATCATGCTCAAAGTTCTATCTATACCACTATATATAGTGTCACCCTTAAATATACCCAAATAAAAGCGTCGAAAAGGGTGATTATTTTTATATAATTACTTTGTGTCAAATTTGTGCAGATTGGCAAGTTATGCGGGTGATTTGGCCGACTTTACATAAATTTAATATAAGAAAATTATAAAAGCTTATATACGAGAAAATATTGGCGAATTTCGGTTTTCTAGTGTCAAGTTTTTTACCCAAAAATTTTTTTGCGACGAAATGCATTTTTTTTGCGTTCTGTCATATTATTGCTCAAGTTGCTATTTTTTTGCTCAAGTGTGAAATTACGTTACAAAAAATTTTTTCTCAGTATAAAATGCGAGCTACTAAAAAGAGCCAAGGATTTAAAAAGTAGCGACTAAAAACAGCTATTAAGATAGATGTTAAGACAGCTATTTAGACAGTTGCAAGGACAGTTGCTAAGACAAAAGATTAAATGGTGGATATTAAGATGAGTATTTTTAGAGAATCTGGGTGTGACCGGACCCAAGTTTGGGGCCAAAAGAGAGTTCCTCTCAACACTAAATTTACTTTAGCTGTTCTTAAATCTGCATGGTCAAGTTTGGGGCTACTGGCTATTGGTAGCACTATTTTATTTAGTAGCTTAAACGTGGCTCAAGCTTCAAATGTCGCGACATCTTCTTTAGGTGGTATAAATGATACCAGTGCGACTCAAGGGGCTAATAATAGCGTTTCTACGCCTGCTAAGAAGATGTCAGTCGGGGCGTCTATGGCGCGTGAAATGTTCCCTAGCGCCATGGAAGATGAAGAAAATACTTTAGGGGATGAATCTTTAGAAGATCCGCTGGCCTTAGTTCATGACCGGGCGGCTTTAGAACGTAACGCCCAAGTACCTCGTAGTTACAACGAAGTTAAACAATTTAATCGCGATTGGTTTAAGACCAACAAAGAAATATGTTTTGTGGCTCCAGTATCATCTTTACATGGGGCGTACTGCATGCAAGATCGTATTCGCGAACTTGAAAACATGTATTTAGCTAAAACCAATGCGAAGTGGAAGGACTCTTGTTTCTACGTCAATACAAGCGATAAATCTAACCATACTTCTAAATGTTACTTTTATGGTGAACTTACTGCGTGCCTCGAGCAAACTAGACCGTTTAATTGTATGGAAAATGTAATTGCTACGGAAATTGCTGATTTAGATATCGGGGAAACGCAAGCGCGCACCACCAAAACAACCTTAAAAGCCCCAAAATCCACTTCTTTAACTACTAAAATTGCGACAGAAGAAGTAAGTTACTTTTGCCAAGGCCCTAAAGGCTACATGGCATTACAAGCTACTTTTGGGGGCTCAGAGATGCCAACTGTAAGTTTAGTGGAATTTTCGGGGCTCTATCTTAACTCTGATGTTGCTTTAGAAAAGGTTCAGACCATCTCTCAAGCTGAATGTGCGTCCATGCAGCCAAGAACCCTATATATGTACCCTGAAAACCGTGGTGCTTTTTATAGTGAGTCTATTTTTAAAGCATTAAAACATAACACTACGGGCCTTAGATTTACGGAAAGTAAGGATGGAGCTTTTTACACGGATGCTAAAGGACAAAAATACACTTGCACCTTCTTGTCACCTAAGGACCAGTTAAAGCTTAAACAAGTGGAGCAAAAATGCCATCAGAGTTTAGTTGAAGACGGATCTAAAAAAGTATCTCAAGATGCAATTCAAGAGGCATCAAACGAAGCGTCATAAGAAGCATCAAACGAAGCGACACAAGAAGCTCAGAGGGAAAAATGCAGGTATATGATTTTTAGTAATCATTGTTGATTTGGGGTCTAGGCGCTTTATTGATAGGCGCCAAGCTTTAAGTAAAGCTTGGTTTTACGTAAATCGAGTTCCCTTAAAAGTGAATCTAAAATTAAAACCAAACCTAAACCAAACCAAACCAAACCTAAAAAAGTGGCGCCAAAACATAAGGACATAAGAGGACATAAGGCTCCAAAGATAAAGCCGGCCCTAAAGGTAAAACGTTGGGTTTTGTTATGTCCCTAAACGTTGTTCTTACCTATGCCTTACGCGTAGCTACAATGGCGCGAACTCGTTCGAGATCTTCCATGGTATCAACCCCAACTTGTGGGTCTTTTTTGGCGTAATCTACGGCAATTTTTTCACCGTAGTAAAGTACGCGTAACTGTTCTAAAGATTCAATGTTTTCAAGAGCGCATGGCGGTAAAGAAATGTATTTATTCACAAAGCCCGCCCGGTAGGCATAGATCCCGATATGACGTGCGTGTCCATCTTTAGCTTCCATGTTGCCAGCTCTAAAGTTATTGCGTTCAAATGGAATTGGCGCGCGGCTAAAATAGATCGCTTCTTTATTAGCATTCATTATGACTTTAACGCAGTTAAGGTCAAACACATCTTTACCGGATACTTCTGCACAAAGGGTTGCCATGGGGGCACTAGAGGACGCTAAAAGAGCTGCAACCTGTTCAATGTTTTCAGGGGGGATTAATGGTTCATCGCCTTGTACGTTCACGATGATTTCATCGTCAGGGAGGCCTAACTTAGTAATTACTTCAGCAATACGTTCAGTGCCAGAGTTGTGTTCTTTTGAGGTCATGCAGATTTGGGCGCCACAATCTGTACAGGCGCTTTCAATGCGTTCATCGTCGGTAGCCACAATTACTCTAGAGGCGCCAGCTTGCAAAGCTTGATCAACAACACGGACGATCATAGGCTTGCCACAAATATCCATAAGAGGCTTGCCTGGCAGACGAGAAGAACTGTATCGAGCAGGGATTACTACGGTAAATTTCATGTTATGTTCCTAAATGTAACCTAATAGTTTTATATACTTATTTTTTTCCTTATTTCTGAACCTTAATTTTTAGTCCGCAAAATAAGTGCATTTCCTAAGCGTATTCCTTAAAAATTTAGCGTCCATACCATTTGTGGCACGGATGTTAGGTTAAAGTGGACTTTTATTATTCAATGTTAAGCGGTGGGAGAGATTTCACTGCTTCATCGATAACCTTCATCTGAGTGAGGAATGGCTTTAAAAGCGCCAATGGGAGTGCGCTAGGGCCGTCACACTTAGCGTGGTTTGGATCCGGGTGCGCTTCCATAAAGAGCCCTGCAAGACCAACTGCCATCCCGGCACGGCCAAGTTCTGCTTCCTGTTTACGACGCCCACCTGAAGCAGCCCCGTTAGGATCGCGACACTGTAAAGAATGGGTCACATCAAAAATTATTGGAGCGCCACCGGAGCTTTCTTTCATTACGCCAAAGCCCAACATATCAACTACGAGGTTGTCGTAACCAAAGTTGGAACCGCGTTCGCAAAGCATGACGTTTTCATTACCGCATTCGGCAAACTTTTCACAGATATTACCAACCTGAGACGGGCTGATGAATTGAGGCTTTTTCACATTGATGACTTTACCAGATTCAGCCATGGCGCGAACCAAGTCAGTTTGGCGGGCCAAGAAAGCCGGTAATTGAAGCACATCAACAACTTCAGCTAAAGGAGCTACTTGTGACACTTCGTGGACGTCGGTAATGATTTTTACGCCGAAGTTTTGTTTTAGCTTTTCAAAAATCTTAATCCCTTGTTCAAGACCAGGACCGCGGTATGAATGAATAGAGGAACGATTTGCTTTATCCCAACTAGCTTTAAACACGTATGGGATGTTGAGTTCAGACGTTACTTTTACGTATGCTTCGCATGCACGCATGGCCAAGTCTTCAGATTCGAGGACATTAATGCCACCGAACAGTACAAATGGAAGATTGTTAGCAACAGAGATGTCACCAATTTTTACAATTTTGTCTTGCATAAATTTCCTATTTCTTTGGTTGATGATGCCAAAATTTTACTTAATCGTTTGGATCCGCTCTTAGTCTTGGTGTGGGGACACGCGGTGATTTGCTAGCGTTTAAGTTTTTGATTTTAAACTTAAGGCATAGTTTAACCAAAATTGCGGAGCACGTGTGGTTCAAGGCATGGTTAGGAGTTTTTTTGAGTAGGCTTTTTGAAAAATATTTTTCGGGCTTACTATTTATTGTCGGTGATTTTATCACACTGACACTGCGCTTCACAGTGGGAAAGAACTAAAAAATACCGGTTAGAATATGGTGAAGCTTGCTCCAAAATAGCTCTAAAGTGAGCTAGCCACACACGCCGGCGCGAAATTAAACGGGCCCAAATCATTAAACTAACAAAAATTTGGTCTCTAGCAACATTATCAATGCCGAACTGAACAGAGAATAGCACAGAAAGTATGTGGACA
>UQCV01000022.1 GCA_900539665.1 uncultured Succinivibrionaceae bacterium
TATTGGTAGATGTTATAAACAATTTATATATTTAACGCAACAGTTAATTAACCCCAAGTTTATCCGCTCGTTCGAATTTGCTTTTGGGGTAACTTAAAGGGTACTTAAGGTGTTACTTAAGTATGGGCTTAAGCTATTTCGCCCACCTGGCCGTTTTATTTCTACTTTAAATTCGATTTTAACCTTAAATTGAATTCCTACTTTTAAGGGTATTTCGTAATTATAAGGCATCTTGCTTTTCTAAACTGCCACCTATTCTACAGTGCCGGCAAGTATTTAAAAATAAGAGCTTAAATTTATGCCCTTAGCCTTTTGGAGCCAAAAAAAACGGCTTTCGTAAAAAAGCCGTTTTCGCTGTTTTGATTTTTTGGGCTTAGATTTTAGTTTTAACTGAACTCGGCAAGAAGTCCCCCACCTCTATAGGTGGGGGAGGATGTCACTTTAAACCTTCGCTTTAGCGTAAGCTTAATTCTAGATTTACCATAAAACTCATCAAGCTTCATGCATCTATGCTTTAAGCCATAGCTGGAGCTACAACTTCAGGAATATCATTTCCATTGTTTGAATATTCAAGCGCTTCATCGAGCGTACGAGTAAAGTGCACTTCAGGGAAATTCTTGCTAAACCCAGACTTCACCATTACGCGCAGTGGTTGGTAAGTAACCCCTGAAATCACAACCGCAATGTTACGTTTGCGCATATCCATGCAGAATTGAGCGAAACAATGGTAACCACCGGCATCGAGCATGTTAACCACATCAAAAGCTAACACCACCCCACGTGAAGATTCGAGTTCATGTCTAATCTTACGGAAGGTTCTTTCGGCAGAAGCGAAGAAGAGTGGACCGCTGATACGGTATGCCCCGTAGGTTACATTAAGTTTTTCATCAACCTGACGCTGTAAAGTAAGGTCAAGAACCTTAGTCATTCTAGCCATATCGCGCATGAAGACGATAGAAGCCATGATAATACCAAAACTAATAGCCACTACCATGTCAAATACTACAGTACAGAAGATACAGCAGAACATGATGAGCACATCAGTTCTAGGTGCAGTACGCGCCAAGTTTACAACCTTACGCCATTCACTCATGTTATAAGCCACAATGAGCAAAAGAGCACTCATAGCTGCTAATGGTAAATATGACAAGAACGGAGCTAAGAACAAAATAGCAATTAACACGAAGAGTGAGTGTACAACCGCAGCTACTGGAGAAGTACCGCCAGCACGAACGTTTGCCGCACTACGAGCGATCGCCGCAGTTGAAGTAATACCACCTAAGAATGGAGCTACTAAGTTACCAAGCCCCTGACCAAAGAGTTCGCCATTTGAATGGTGACGAGTATCGGTCATACCATCAAGTACTACAGCGCAAAGCAATGATTCGATGGCACCAAGTACAGCCATGGAGAATGCGGCCACGATAAGTGACTGAATGGTCGCAAAATCCCATACCAATGGATGAGGTTGGCCATCAGCACCGATTGGGCCAGGAAGATTCCAAGGTAAAACAAATTCAGGTAAAAATGGTGGAATCCCGTTGCCAATAGTCCCATCTGGGTTAGTGTAGTGGAACTTGCTTCCGATTGTAGCAATATCCTGCCCACAGTAGTTAGCAAATACCCAAGCTACTAAAGTACCAATTACCACTGCTGGTAAATGAGGTGGGAACTTGATCTTAAGCTTAGTCCAAAGCACTAATACCGCTAAAGTAACCGCCCCAACGACAGCGTCACCCCAAGAAGCGGCCCAATCCTTAGCCGATAAGCCGTTACCGATAGCGGCAATCTTACCGAAAAACCCTTCTGGCATCGAAATATTGAGCCCTAAGAAATCTTTAAACTGTAAAACCGCAATGGTAATCCCAATCCCCATGGTAAAACCTAAGGTTACTTCAATTGGGATAAATTGAATTAAACGCCCCAAGCGACCAGCAGACATGATTAGGAGAATAAAACCACTGATAAGGCTTGCTACACACAAACCAGCCGGACCATAAGCCTGTGCTATTGGGAACAAGATCACCACGAAAGCCGCGGTAGGACCAGATACGCTGAAACGTGAACCACCAGTTAAAGAGATCACAACCCCAGCTACAAGAGCGGTATAGAGACCGTATTCAGGATTTACCCCAGAAGCAATAGCCAAAGCCATAGCTAAAGGAATAGCAATAATGCCAACAATAATACCAGCGGTGATATCGCGAAGGAAACGTTTCAGGGTATACGGTTCCTTAATCATGGAATCCTGTACCGCCGAACCGAAATGGAAAAGAGAGTGACGAAACTTAACGATTTTTCGTCTAGTTCTTATGTTTGCCATATTTAGGTACTTTTCTGCAGTGAAATTAACATCAAAGCTGTCCGTCAAAAAACGGCGGGCAGAAACCAGGGTAATTATACTAACTATGCTATTAAATGACAATGAATTGTTACTTCTATCACAAAATATAACATTGGATTTCGAGCTCAAAACCTTGTCTTTATCTAAAAATCGCCCTGAAAATCAGTCAATTTACGCTTTATTTTTAATAATTTAAAACATATGTAACCACATATTTTGCGTAGTTATCGCTAAAATACTTATAAAATAGGCTTTTCAAAATTTTCCTGCGCTAAACGGGACTTATGCGCAATACTTAAAACTTGAGCGCTTAAATTAACTAAACGGTTACGATGCCTTTGACGCCACACTCCAGCATTCATGCCGATTTCCACTCCACATAAACTAGCATATCTTTGAGCAACAAATAACCTATCGGTCAATATTAGAACGTATAGATAGCGGATTTGGCTGGCATAGCTTAGATGGAGGACGCCTACATTATTTCCCACTGGCATTATAATTTCGCCCCCTGCAAATTCGGCCCGTAAGTGCTCGTTTAAGTGAGGCGACTTCTCAATATGAGGCTCGGTTTTTAAATCAGCACCGGTAACGCCTTGGGTAAAAAGTTCTGCCTTATCATCATTGACGCCCTCAAGCGAGGCATTTAATGCTAATTTGTCATCTTCCTCTTTGGTATTAGCCTCTTCCCTAGTTTTAACATGATCTTGAATGTGCGCTGATTCGTGACTATTTAAAGTTCTAGGCTGCTTAAGCGCCTTGCCATTAGTCTTAATCGCCTCCATCTTTGAGCCGAGCAAACACTGGCTTCTTTTTAATTCGGCCTCTAAATTTGAAATTAGGGCTTCGACTAGCTCCCGCGCACTCATAAACGCCTTCCGATCTCGAGGAGCTCGACTTTCAAGATATGCTAACGCCCGTAATACACTACGCCTAAAGCGTTTATATACCTGTAAAACTTCCACATCAAAAAACACCGGTTCTAACTTTTTTACCAACCGAGTAGATTTATTTGGAGTTGTCGTCATGCTGATAAGCCTTAAATAAAGTTAAAGTATGCCAAATAAGATGAGTTTAGCCTAATGAATTACGAGAGATTGTTGGGATTAAAGGCGAAGCGAGAAGAACCCAGGGCAAAGAACGAAGGGCGATGGTCCAAGGACGAAGGGTAACCCCAAAAAACTTACGCTTTCCCCTCCCTTTAAATTCCTCTCAAAACTGCCAATGCTAGTTTTCGTCAATTCCTGAGTTTCGCAAGTTTTTCTCCCAACCTCAAAACAAAAAGGCCTTTGGTTCTAGATGTAGCAACACCCAGTTCCAAAGGCCTAGCATAGAGTCATCTTAAAAAGCCCTCAAGCTCGGACGCAATAAGAAATGACTGTGAAATTTTTTGATGGAGACTTAACAACTCCTTTAGTTTACGTTTTGGGAATTAATAGACGCTCCGTGACATCCTCCCCCACCTATAACATCCTCCCCCACCTATAGAGGTGGGGGACTTCTTGCCGAGTTCAGTTAAAACTAGAGCAGACCTAAATGTATGGACCTACCTTAATTTAAGAGGCTACCTAAAAATACAGCCCTACCTAAAAACTCAAACTTCATTTATCTTCAACCTTAGTATGTGAACTTTACGGGATAAAAAAAGCGTCGCTATTTACGGCGTATCTATCGCTCGGATCTTCAGGGTTTAGCATAAATACCCGGTCATCTGGCATAATAGTAGCGTCATTATCGGTTAATTCATGAGAATCTTTGTTGGCAAAATCTTTAACTTGAGGTTCCGTAGAGGTGTCGGTCGAATTTTGGGTAGCTGCCGGATTTGGAGTTGCCTTAGGTTCTCCCACCATAAACTTACCCTTAGGATCAACTACGATATTGCATTGACCACTTTTGGCCCCGGTAACTTGAGCCGCGTTTGCCGCAATCTGCTCTAGGTTACGCCTAAAGTTTCGCACGGATATCGACATCATAACTATCGCAATTCCACTTATAGTCCACACACCGATAATATTGTAGCCATCTAATTGGCCACCAGTTGCGATAATACCAACTACAGTGGAGAGAATCATAGGACCGGTGAGCGCATAGGTACCCATATGTAAAGCGGCTTTAAATGAAGTCTTTATGTACATTAAACGCATGATAATTTTGCCAAACAAAGCCGCAAACAAAAGGCAATTAATGTACTTAAGTAAAAACGAAATAAACAGTACTAAAAACATAAAAGGCAAACCAAAAATATCTACCATTTTTAGAGTAGCCTGTATTAGCATGTCAGAGGTTAAACTCTGCCCAACTAACCCCATTTCAGTGTAATTCATCGTCGTTGAACTAAGCCCATTGTTTACCATCATGCGGTCATTAAATAACGTAATAAACGTAAACGGTTGCCCACTAGGACGAATATAAGCCAAGATCTCGTCTTTTACAGTCGCATTTTCTGGGTTAATAAGTAAAAATGGCGCGCCAGTTTTGTTCTTAACCACTACATAACGCCGTCCTTCTGCATCAGTGATAAAGTTGGATGCTTTAGGATCGCTAGAATCTGCGATAAATGATAATTGCCCTGCAGGATCGATCATAAAGGCCGGAATTTGGTTTTGGACAAAGTCTTTTTCTGCAGAAACATAACTTCTTACTTGCATATAGGAAAATACTGAAGCCACCATTGCTAAAAGCAAACAAAGTAACGCTATATAAACAACACAATGGTTCCAACGAGTGTTATACATTTTTGTAATAAAAAAGGCTGGAGAGTACGCTGACCTATACACACTCACCAAAAAATTAGTTATAAATTCCATGACCCTAACACCTATTATCCTTATGTGCGTCTTTTAGTTGCTTGCAATAATTTGGGAGAACTCAAAAAGTTCTCTTTAATCAGGTACTCTTTAATCAAGTTCTCTTTGATAAAAAATGAGGTTGCAAGACCTACTAGTTTTTATTATAGCTTATTTTGGGGCTTTGGTTTGCACAAGATATTTTAAGAATTTTGCTACTCTAAACGCGGCTTTTAGCTTTAGTACTTCTTGCTTTAGTAGTTAGATACTCTATCGATAGCACTTGAAGCCAAGTTAGTGCCAAATTTTTGCTTTAACCTTTTAATTTAAAGTTTATAAGTGGTAAATTAACTCTAAGTTTTGAGAAGTTTTAGATCCTTGCTTTATGTTCAGCTTAAAAAACTCTATATTTAACACTTAGCAACCATTATCTGTAGACATACGTTGAATTTTTTGGATCACATTAGGAGTTAGTCATGAAATCACCACTAACTTGCGCCTTTGTCGCAGGTCTTTTATTATCAGCTTCAAGTGGAGCTTTAGGATCTGGGGCTCATTATTCACGTTTACTCCCAACAGATGAGCCAGCTAACCCCATTGGCTTTTATAGCAATGGTTGCCTTCGTGGCGGTCAAGCTGCTGACCAAAAGAACCCTTATTACCAAATTATCCGCCCTCAAAATCGACGCTACTTTGGGAGCCCTAGACTTTTAAGCTTTATCAATTACTTAGGACAAGAAGCTCATACCCAAAAGTTACCTATTTTGTTAATTGGTGATATGTCTATGGGACGTGGTGGACCATTTAATGGAGGGCATGCTAGTCACCAAAACGGCCTAGATGCTGATATTTGGTTTCGGATGACCAAAAAACCACTCTCTCGCCAAGCACTAGAAAAGCCCCAGGCTCTTACGATCGTATCTGATAGCTACAAAACCGTAAACCAATACTACACGCCTAAGATCTACACCTTAGTTAAACTTGCTGCCTTACATCCCGATGTAGAACGAATATTCATCAACGCTGCAATAAAAGTACAATTGTGCCACGACGCACCTAAAGATGATCGCGCATGGCTCCAAAAGGTCCGTCCTTGGCCTGGACATACAGCTCATATGCACGTCCGTTTAAGTTGCCCACTTGATTCAACGTCTTGCACTCCGCAAAATCCTGTCCTCCCAGGTGATGGCTGTCAAGAAGCGCAACAAATTATCGCCGAAATCGGTAAACCCAAACCAATAACTCCAGTTACCCCTAAACCGAAAAAGGTTTTACCAATGGAATGCCAATTGTTGTTAAATCCAAACATTAAGAGCGCCCCAAACGCCCAACATGTAACAACCATAAAAAAGTAGGTTGAGCTTTGCTTTCATCAAATCTCCCCGCTCAAAGCAAACTCAAAGTAAAAGTTTAGTCCTACCTCAAAATAGGCGTACGCCCAATTAAAAAATTAAGCCAATTGGCCGAAAAACCAATTGGCTTAAACTTACATAATTTTAAATGTAGGCTCCTAAATGTGGACTTCTAAATACATACTGCCTAAGCCTTATAAAGCAAAGCGCTTAGCCAGGTTTTGAAGGCCAGGCTTTAAAGACTAGCATGCACTTTTAATCAAAGAGCGAAGGCATTCTGCGCTTTAAGTATGTAGCTAAACGCGCTGCATTCACTGAGCCTTGGAAAGCTAGCTGGTCCTTTAAAATACGCCAGCTTCTTAAATGCACCATATCCATATCGATATGATGATCGCGAAGCACTGACGTTACTGCTTGACTAAAATCAAATACGTATTCATTTTTTTCCATGCTTGGAGTTACAGTCATGAACTTTAAGTTGCGGCATAAACGGTGTAACGCAAACCTACCTAGCTTAAAGGTTAAAGCAAGCCTCTTACGCGCCAACCATGAACCATTAGGCAATTCAACGTCGTTTAAAACCGCTTCCACACGTAAGGTTTTTTCCGCAAATACTATGTCTTTGATGGTTAAATTTAGCACGTACAAACCGCGACGCGCATGAGTAACCTGTAAAACCAATTGCCCAGCTTCCGTTCCACAAACCGTCACTTCTTTAATGTTGCGAGGTAAATGGCTTTCGGCGATAGCCTGATTGATTAGAGCAAACGAAAAAGTAAAACGCCCTAGCACAACATCTTCAAACCGCTGTTCCTTCCAGAAACTTTTGGCCAAGCGCTTAAATACATCAAATTCAGAACTGACCTGATTCTGAACTGCTAACACCCTGGTTTCATGACGCTCATGGATCTGTTCAACTACATTTGAGTCAAACATGGTTTCATCCATAGGCTGATAAAAACTGTCTATGCCTTGTGGGGTCATAAAAATCGTCTCCTGTAGGAATGCAGTCCGGATCCAAACAGCGATCCGGACTAGTTGTAGAGCTACAACCAGACTCTACTCAATAATAATGCTGTCGTCTTCCACTAATGAAGAAGGCCCTGGTTGTACTGTATTAGTAGGTGTTACTGTTTGAATCGGGTGCACCGGCTGAACATTAGTTGAAGTTGATGGAGTTACCCCATCGATAGTACCAGTTACTACATTTGATTGAGAATCTAAACTCCCGCTTGTAGTTACAGGTTGTTCAATGAGCGAACTTTCCTCAAAATACATTGGGGTGTCTTCGGTGGTTATTGCATGTCCCGCAGCTTCTACTGGAGCGGTAGCAGTACCAGCTGGCGCTACAGACTGCACTTTATCACCACGAATAACCTTAGCTACCTGAGAATCCGCAGAAATGTAATCAAAGATCTTAACTACTTTACGAACCCCGCTAATTTGACGTGCCACATTTACAGCGCGAGCAGCTTCATCTTTAGTCACTAACCCAATAAGATATACGACCCCGTTTTCGGTGATAACCTTAAATCTACCAGAATTAATATCTTCACCAAATAAAAGCTGAGTCTTCACCTTAGTGGTAATCCAGCTATCAGTTGAACGTTGCCCAAAGTCCACTGGTGCAATCTTTTCAACCTGGTCAATTACTTCACGTACTTGATCGATCTTAGATAAACGCTGTTCGATGTATGTTAGATATGAAGCATCTTGACACTGACCAGTTACTAATACTCGGCCATTCACAGAAGTAGCTTCTAAACGGCTAGCTTCATAGATTTCACGATTATTTGATAACACTCGAGAAGCTTTTAGTTCGATCGCTTTATCATCTACCATAGTGCCTGCAGAACGACTATCAGCGGCCATTACCGCCCCTGTACCCACTGCGCCCCCAGCAACTAAAGCAACACAACCGGTTTGACTTAATGCAGTCAAAGCACAAACCGCACCTAAAATAGCTAATTTTCTCATAGTCCTATGTATCCCTTTATACAGAATGTAATCACCTTAAGTATAATATATTTTAATGGTTTAGGAATGGTTGAATTCGTAAATGCGTCTGCTACGACTCAAAAAAAAAACAGGAATGAGCTTTTTTAGAGCTGCATTCCTGCTTAAAGTTTGTTTTTACATGGTTTAATTAAATTTGAGAGTGATGCTTTAAGCTTTAATCCACCTCAAATTTAATGCTGACATGAATCCTTTACCTTTTTTAGTAACATTGGATGTTCTTCTGGTGGCACCTCGTTAAACTCACGGTTTAAAAGTGCATCAGCGCGCGAACTTCCATTGTACTTCTTGGCGTATTCAAGCCACCCAACTGCATCTTGCGCCGAGTTTCGGTAAAGTCTAGTTGCTAAATACAAAATAGCTTCTTCATTGTTTAAACAAGAAGCGTTTACGAGTAAAGTTCGATCAGTACCATTATAGGTTTCTGGAATATCATGACCTTCTCTAATTAACACCGCCTCTAAGAACATGGCATCGGTATTTTTTTGTTCAATAGCGCGGTCATACCATTCCAAAGCTTTAACATCACTTTGTTCTACCCCACGTCCATATTGATACATCAATCCTAAAAAGACCTGGCTTAATGCATTATCTTTGTATTTTTCAAAGATTGGCAACGCTTCGGTGTAACGTTCGGCCACGTATAGTAAACGCGCCAAATTGATTCCGGCCTTCACGTGCCCTGCTTCATATGCACTCTTATAGGCTCGGTAGCTTTCATCGAGTTTCTTTTGAGCATAGTAGATCTCACCTAAACGCGCCCAAGCTTCTCGGCTTTCAGGTTCTGGTAATTTGGTCGCACGGAGGTACCATGTAGTCGCATTTTCGATGTCACCACTTTCTTGACTGGCACTAGCTAAAGGGAAAATAGCGTTTTCTATCCCCCCAGAAACTGCTTGTTTTAGGTATTTGACCGCATTTTCTAAATTACGTTCTACTACATACCCATCAAACAAAGCTAAACCGTACCTAAAAGCTGCTTCCGCATTGCCTTCGTCAGCGTGTTTTTTAAACATCTGAACGGCATCTTCTTCTGAACCGCTAAGAGCACGACCAGAGTTTATCATCACCGCCCGTAAATAATCGGCGTCAACATGACCAAGTTTGGCCGCTAAAGATAGATAATGAAAGCCTTGTACGTCATCACGTTTAACCCCGATCCCTTCGGCAAACATACGTCCATACCAATAAAGTACTTCAGGGTTATCTGGTTCAATTTCGTAAGCTTTAGTGATGTAACGGGAACTTTCGTTAAAATTCTGTTCAATCCCAATCCCATCATAATATAAAGAAGCTAAAGCCAAGTCAGCCAACGCTAAGTTGCCTCGTTCCGCAATACGAATGTAGTGCAAAGCCTCTTTAGCGCTTTTAGTTACCCCGTAGCGACCATAACGGTACACTTTGTATAAAAACAAAGCCGCCTGCGCATCGGCTTTTTCGTTAACCATTGTCCTGAGATCATTTAAGGCTTTAGTGCGGGTATTTTGGTCAGGACTATTTAAGTCGATTTCTGCATGTAAAACGCGTACTTGGTCTTTATATTTTCGGTCGTTTTCAATCTTACGCAAAACGTAATCGGCTTTAAGTAAACTCTGTTCACCACCAGTGCCATCGATATAGCAACGAGCTAGCAGCAATCTTTCTTCAGGGGTAGCTTTGTTAGCTTCTGTTACATTTTTTAATAAAGCCAAAGCTTCCTGGCTATGATCACCTGGAATTTTCTTTTGTAAATATAAGGAAGCTAGCTTATAAAACGCACGATAATCGTTATGACTTGCAGATTTTTTTAAATAGAATGCTGCGCGATTGAAATCACCTTTAGCCCAAAAGTAATTCCCAGCTTCGTACATGGCTAGATGTTCACCTAACCCATCTGCTTGCTCTAAAAGTTCAATACCTTTTTCTTCATTTGCAGGTACCCCTTCGCCATTTAAATACATGGTACCCATGTTGTATGCATAAATTGCTGGGTATTGTTCTTTAATATTTAAGTAGCTATTTACCGCATGTTGATAATCTTTAGTTTTACGGTAGTAAGTAGACAAATAAAGCCATGCATCGCTTGAGCCTGCATCCGCGGCTTTTTGATAGAGAGCAGCTACTTCAACTTGGCTCAGACCGTTTTTTTCTGCTGTTTGGGCTTGACTATAAAGTTCAGTGGCCGATTCACCACAACCAGACAACAACCACCCGGTTACCATGGCAGTCGATACAGCTATCGATAACCTCTTACAACTAATAATCAATGGTTTACTTCCTGTAATTTCTTAAACGTTCTTTTTTGTGCTTCAAGCCTTAACTTCCATTCTTTAGGCTTGAAATCTATATTGTAATATAGATTTAGCTTTATGTACTTATCCTACCTCAAAAAACGCTAAGAATATATTTAGAAATATGACTAAAGATTTGCTCAACACTTTGTTAAAACTTAATGGTTTAGAACTTACAACAACATATTTGGTAAGGCTACTTGGTGATGCCTACGTAAGGAACCAGCTGCCTTTCTGACCACTACATCAAAGAACATCAACGGTCCCGCTGCTTTGCTAGCACAAGAACCAATTAGTTTGCCTGTTGCATCGTAGTAAGTTACGGTCCCTGCACCATCGTCATTTGCGCGTCCCGCAAAAACACCTTCTTTATCAAAATATGAAGTTTCATAAGTACCGGTCCGTACGGCACGGCCGATATATTCTCGGGCTTCACTATAAAATCGAGTTTCCCCAGAGCTAGCCATTTTCGCAGTAGCAACTACATTCCCGTGCTCTAAAATCTGGGTCCGGCCTAACATATCTTCCCTTACTTCGAGATTACCAGCTTGCACTTTGGTGGGCACTACTAATGTGCAGGCAATCAAGGCCATCATATAAATTACTTTTTTCATGGTTTTCTTATTAACTCCGCCTTATTTCGGAGGATGTTCGAACCTTAACACCACTAGGTTTAATTGGCTGTTACCATCGTTATATCAAACAAATAGTTACAAAACCAAACAACGCCACAATAATCTTAAGGAACTTAGCATTGACTACTTATTTATTTTAAGTTGAAAGCTTGTGGCTTTTAGTTCATTGTTCACCAACTAAAAGCCAACTAGTTAAAATAGCGCCTATGCCATAATCAGTTTTACTTAGCTCAAACCTTAGTTTTAATAAAAAACTAGGCTTAACTTTAAATACTTCACTTGTGTTTTAAAGAAAGAAGAAAATTAATGTTTCCGCAACTTAACTGCATTAACTCTCACCAACTCAATCAAGCACGAAGTTAGGTAGCAATGCTACCTTTGATGTGACGCTATGATAACGATTTCACTTTAACAAAAATGTCTTAGTGATCAAAAACCATAGGCTAAAAACAAGAAGTTATTGATCGAGGTAACATTACCGCAAAATATATGAACTCTATCTTAATAAGCACCGCTCATCTCTATCTTATCGCAAAAAAATATTGTCGAGACTGCGTTTAGAGAGTTTACGGTATTAAATGATGCAGATAGACTTACTGTACACAAGTATCTTACAAAGGCAAGATTTTTATTCATCTTCAAGCGTAAACCCTGAGAATAATGATGTCTGCTTTTGTCACTAAAAATCAAACAGATAATAATAAGCTACCAAGTGATTCATTAAATAAGCTAATGCTAAAGCTACAAACACTTCAAGCGAGTAGGCTCGCAGGCAGAGGAAGCTAGATAGTAAAAGAGATCTCTAAAAAAACTAGAGATCTCTTCGATTTACTTGGTGTAGCCTATCCCAAAGCACGTCAAAAATTAGAAAATATGACGGCGGGAGTTTAGGACTTATGCATCCTTCTTTGGTAATACAAACTTACGAACCAAGCCTTCTTGGTAAGCTGCTAAGTTATCAAGTTCCTGGTTGCTGCTAGCTAAACTTTCAATTTGATGCAAATTATCATCACAAAGGAGAGTTATCTTATGCATGTTGTCGGAAATAGAGTTAGCTGTTTTACCCTGTTCTTCAGCCGCATCTGCAATCATGATATTCATATCTGAAATCTTAGCAATAGCTACTTTGATTTCTTCAATAGACGCACTAGCATCAGTTGACTTTTCTTTAGTCACTGTCATTTCGTCCAAGCACTTATTAGAATATGACACTGCTTTTCCGACTGATTCTTGGAGCGCGGAAATCATGTTTTTAATTTCATTGGCACTAGAAGCAGTAGTATTAGCTAAGGTACGTACTTCGTCCGCAACCACCGCAAAGCCACGCCCATGTTCACCCGCACGAGCTGCCTCAATTGCCGCATTCAATGCTAACAAATTAGTGCGATCGGCCACCCCTTTAATCACCCCGATGATCTTGCCGATGTTTTCACTCATCTTGTTGACGTCAACAATAACCGCAGTAGTTTCTGAAATCCGACTAGACAAATTATCTGCAGTCACCACCGTTTCATTCATGATAGCTTGTGAACGATCAGCAATTTCAACCATTTCATGGACCGCGGTTAAAACATCAGACGCAGATTTAGCAACTTCTTGGGAATTAGCGCTCATTTCATTCATCGCTGAAGCTACCGACATGGTCTCGCCTCGCTGTTCAGTTAAGGCTTGCTTAGAGGCTTCAGATGCTAGCATATTTTTAGAAGATTCAGCCTTTAAACGCCCAGAGGCATCAGCAATCAAGGATAAGGCTTCAGCTACTTTAGAAGACAATTCGTTGATGTGAACTGACAAGGTACCAAATTCATTGCGTTCAGCGATATGTAAAGAACGACTCATATCACCAGAAGCCACTCGCTTCAAGCCTTCAAGGATCGCCTTCATCGGTTTTTTAATGCTACCACCTAATAAGATCAAAGTAATCATAGCCATTACAATGGCAATAACAACGGCAGTTATCATCACTATATTTGAGCGTGCATATACATCCTTAGATTCAAAAGTAGAATGTTCAATCGCTTTTTTAGAAATGTTTTGGATCCCTGCAATGACCTTTTGAATTTCTAGGATGCTTTCGTAACCCTGGTCAGATTCATTAGCGATTTCTTCTGAAATCTTTACTAAACGAGCATGGCGGGATAGTAAACCTTTTTCATCAGTAATATTAAAACGGAATGTATCGAAGAATTGGCCCATGTTGTTCTTAAGATCAGGCATTTCCACGAGCAAATTATTTAACTGTTCTTGATAGAGATTGAACTTAACTTTTAAAAGTTTAACTTTTTCATCGATAAACTTACTTTCCGTAGCTGCTAAAACTTCATTCGCTAAAGCTTCCACCTGCCCCTGAAAAGTAGCCATATTTAGATATACGTTGCCCACATAATCGTCATCAATGGATTGCTTAACGTTTTCTTCTTCATTATGGAATAAAGTTAACCATGGCATAAAGCTAGAGCGGTCTTTATCAAGCCCTTGCTTAATTTTTAAGTATTCATGGTATTTGGTTGGTAAACTATCAGTAACTTCAATGTAGTGCGCAGAAGAGGTCGCCAATTTAGTGATTTCCGCTAAAATAGCTTCGTTCTTTTTGGAAGTTTCGACAAATTTTTGTAACGCCTGCTTAAAAGAGGAACGAACTTGGTTGTAAGCCTTAATTTCGGCATCAAATCCCTTGAAGTTCCTTTGGCTTAAAACCGTATTCAACCTAAGATTTGATACTAAAAGCTTAATTTCAACTTCATTAACTTCATTTAAAACCGGCATCGTAGAATCAGTAATATAGCTAATGGAAGAATTCATGGAGTTAAAGTTAGAAGCACTAACTCCATAAAGAGCCACGAGGAGTAGAATTAACACCCCAAACCCTACGTACACCCCATTTAAAACAGAGCGTCTAATGAAGCGATAAAGCCCCAATGACAAATAATCCTTCCAACAAGCTTTGTTGGTAGACTTGTTTTGATTCTGCGCTTTGCCCTGTTGTTTATAAGCTGAATTTAAAACTGCACCTTGTGGCGCTTTAGCGTCGTTATTAGCTTGGTCTGAAGCCAAGTTAACCTTGTTTAGAATTAGCTTGATATATTTGTTCATAGGTTTAATTCTTTACTGCTGGAACTCAAAAGCCCAACCTTTTACAGCGTGCTTTTAACTTCTAATCAAACAAAATACAAACTTTGAAGCATCTTTGTTTTTGCCATTTAGTTTTGGGTCATTCATATTTTTAAGTGTTTAGGTTCATTGTTTTAATAAATGTGGACTAAACCTCTTAAAAACATAGCTTTTAATTTCGGTATTAAAGTTTTATGTGTCTAATGACCTAGGCGCTTTCTATATCAATACCTAAAGAGTTAGGACCTAACCATATCAAAACGCTTTAATCAAACTAAAAACTCTAGAATTAAATAAATCGAGGTTTAACCTAAGGTTGCCCAAACAATTTTTAACCAATCCTAAACACTACTTAAACAAATGCAAAAACAAAAACACATCATAAATGTCTTCCTAGCTTGCATCATACTGAAAGATATCAATAAAAAATGTTAAGTACACGGCACATAATGCTTAAAAAAAATTAAAAACGTAATACAGGTCTTGTTCTAACAATGAAGTTTATATATTGTAAGCATCGCTAATTTGACGGCTCAACAAACTCCCGTCCTTCATATACTATAGCTCCTGTGGTCTAAATCACACAGGAGTTTTTATGAACGAGTCCTTTTCATCATCACGACGTAAAGCAAAGTCGTTTTCTTTTATCGATATTTCTGAGCAAGCGAGTAAAGCGTCCTTGTCTACTGTTATGCCTTCAATGTCGGAACCTAAGTTGTTATGTGAAGTTGCTTTTGCTAACGGCAATACCATCAAGCTTTCAACTGCAGTTACTCCAGAGAACTTTAAGATTTTTGCTGAGGCTCTTAAAAGCCAATTCTCATTCTAAGCTTAGAATTGAACTTATTAAGGTCACGAGTAATAACCTTAAATTTACGATCAAACATAGCTTCTAGTTGGCGCTGCGCTTCAAGTTTTTGTTTAAATGCAAAATAGCTACCACCAATATTTTTTTCATCAAAGAAATCTTTAGTTAAGCGTTTAAACTTAGTCAAGTTATCACTTAATTCTGGGTAATCGGTCGCAACTTTAGAGAGCTTTGCAGAGTAATCATTAATGCTACCTTCAATCTGTTTAGCAATGCCCTGAAGTTCAGTAATATCGTCAGTTGCAAAGAAAGTAGCAAACATGTTTTCTAGAATATCACGAGAGATAGTCATATCTTCAAATGCTACCTGCTGCGCCGGAGTAATACTACCAATTAAAACCTGTTCTTGTTTTTTTAGATCTGAAATAACCCCCATTAACTCTTGGTACCCTTCTTCACTCTTAGCCCGAGATGAAATTAATAGGTTTTGTTCATTAGCGTAACCTTCACTTTCAGTTAAAAGATTACGTACAGAATCCGCCAATTCATTGTCATCAGCTCTAAATGGTGAGGCTTTATATTCTAACATCGAAGCAAGAGCAAAGCTTAGTTCTTCACGGCTGTTCCAAAGTTCATCACGGTTAATTAAAAACATATCTCGATTATCGGTAAAACGAATTTTTATCATAGAAGCGTTGAAGCGGTTTAATTCGCTCTGTACTCTTGAAACTAAATATGCTTCTTGAAGAAAGACCACATTTGATGCGCTTACTGTTGTAATAACATCTTCTCCAGCTTCTGCCGTAAAAATACAACCAGCAACAACAAAAGCCATCCCGGTATTTCGCACTAAAGATGTGAATTTCATGTTTTTAACGAACCCTGTTCTTTTTTTGTCAATTATGATTAGTGATGCATCTAGGCTAAAACCTTAAAGCTTAGATTTCAAAATTAAACCAAGACACTCAACTTTTATTATTTATTATTTTGTCACGTTAGTTATCAATGGTTACAAGCTACTAAATTTAAGCTTACCTTAGAAGCTATGCCCCATAAATTACTAAACCAAGAAATTCTAGCGCACAAAAACTATTTAACCAAAAAAATGGCCTAGCTTAATGTGTGTTTTTTTAAACCGGTAACAATATTTAACATTCATGCTACCATTATTCAACTTTTGCTTACCTTTGCCTTGCGCTCTTATGGCAAGTCTGTCCTTAGTTAATCACCTAGCAAATGTTCCTACCAAGCAATGGGAGCAATTCCTGCTAAAATATAAGAGTAAACACGACCGGTTAGTGTCAAGCAAGTTTCCATCTTAAAAATTCAGAAGAAGGCAAGGTTATCTGTTCAGTACCACTGCGTTCCACAAAGGATTGTAATCTACAACGATAGTATTTTGAGAAGCTACAACTACTTTGCTTGAAGTCGTGGAAGATTTCGAGGAAGTTAAGTTTGGAATTAAAAGGTGTATTCATAAAACCCTCAACGGTAGAAATAAATGACGAGCTCTATTATCTACTATGTTGAGGAGATTGCGGATTTTACGGATTAGGCGATGGTGAAGTTACGGTGAAGTCACCTTGCCCCCTCTAGATAATACCCATGCTAGGCACACAACCAAAAGGGAGCTCGAGCTCCCTTTTGAATATCTTAATAATTTGACTACCGACGTAGTTTTTCGTAGCTAGAAACTACTACTAAATTAGCAACCGCCCTTAAGCACAGTTACACTAAATGTGGTAGATTTTTTAGTGTCATCAGGTACTGCAGAATAAACAAGAGCACATGAAGTGTTTTCCGATGTTGCAGTTACTTTATGATTAGAGTCAACTGTGTAATCACCAATTTTTGTCAAACCAGCACTTGACTTAGGCGCAAATACTAATATATTGTTAGCGGTATCTTTAGTATAAACGCACCAATCGTTTGCTTCAGCATCGCATGGACCAGCAGCATCTTTTTTATCATAAGATTCTTCGTTTTGCAAAGCTTCAACTATACCTGCAACATCAGCAGCTGGAATACCATACTTGGTAAATACTTCCTTTGCGCCTGTAGGGCAAGTGGTAATGTTCGTATTGTTTTCAACGCCACAGAACTTATCTAGTTTATCAGTTCCTTTGATAATAGACTTAGCATAAGACATATTTGCTGCGCTCTTAATCGCCCCAGAAAGGCCATTAAGAGCAGAAATACGAGCGTCAGTTTGTAAATCCATGAATTTTGGGGCTGCAATAGCAGCCAAAATACCAAGAATTACGATAACTACAACGAGTTCAATGAGGGTAAAACCATTTCTTTTCATATTTATTTCCTTATCAAGTCATGTTTGTTACATATTGAATGTACACACAGAGATTTAGTGTTTCGTCCTTGCAACTTCAATCCAGTGAGTTTTTTTTATACCCACCTCTACTACGTTTAATTTTAGTAAAAGCATAGTTCTTAATATGGCTTTGTTATCACAGTCTAATAAAAATATATTTAAAAAAACAAATATATCTCAAAATTTTGCTTACAAAACTTTTTAATCAATTGACATACTGCCTTTTATGTTTTTGATTCTTTTGAGTTAGCCTGCACCTAACGTAAGCTTTGCTCAACTCCACTCAAAAGCAACCTAAAACGGAAGACTAAACTCTAATTTTTCGCTTTGTGTACAGCTTATAAGTTTTTACAACTTTTTAGATGGCGAGATTTAAGTGTATTTAATGGCGAGGTTTGGACTCACACTACTACCATAATTAGCGCCACCATCTTTTTTTGTTGGGCTCTTGCCTTCTTTTACTTGCTCTTGCCTTGCTTTAGTTTGTTTAATTTTCAAAGCAAGGTCGCATAACCAAAACTTTTCTCTTTGAAGTTTAAAACCAGGTTTTTAATTTCAGTTTTGAAATTTAGCTTTAAAACGTAAGTCTCAAACAACATAGTATTACGTTATCTCGACCTTGCTTTTATAGGGAATTTTCCCTAACACCATTAGCCCCTAAAGACACTAATGATATTAAAAACTAAAGACCAGTAACTTCTTCAAAATAAGCCTGAGGATGAGCGCAAGCTGGGCATACAGTTGGAGCTTCTTCGCCTTCATGAATGTAGCCACAGTTACGGCAACGCCAAATTACCTTACCGTCCTTCTTAAAGACTTTGCCTTGTTCAAGAGTTTCATAAAGAGTCTTATAACGTAATTCATGGCCCTTTTCAGCTGCACAAACAGCATCCCATACAGCAGCGATCTCAGGGAAGCCTTCTTCACGAGCAATTGCAGCAAAAGCTGGATATGCTTCATACCATTCTTCGTGTTCACCAGCAGCAGCTGCTTTTAGGTTTTCCAAAGTAGTGCAAATCTTACCAGCAGGAAAAGCCATAGTAATTTCCACATTACCACCTTCAAGGAACTTAAAGAAACGCTTAGCGTGTTCTTTTTCTTGGTCAGCAGTTTCAGTAAAAATAGCACTAATTTGTTCAAGACCTTCTTTCTTAGCTACAGAGGCAAAGAAAGTGTAACGGTTACGAGCTTGAGATTCCCCGGCGAAAGACTTGAGAAGATTAACTTCAGTACGAGTACCTTTTAATGATGCCATAATAATACTCCCTTTTATATTTATAATTGATTTAAACAAATGCAAATATGGCGCTTACGCTACGTGTTCAATTTTGCGTAGCCGTAAATACATCTGCTTAAAACATAACAGTAAGATTATCTCCAAAACCTCATTAAAAACTTTACCTTTTTAGAAGCTTTAACCCAAAACAAGCTCCTTTGAACCCCCTTTAAAGTATTTAACTAAGCTCCTTTCAAAACTAAGTTATTTTTGTTTTTAACGTTTTTGGAGACTAATATCCTCGCATTTCGAATTATAGACAAAGAAATGTGCGTCTTAAAACTTTTGTTGAGATTTTTTCTTTAAAATCGAGACTATTTACACAATATCATGTAACTCAAATAATTTTCAGTAAATTCAATTTATAAAAGGTTAAATTTTGCTCACTTTTAATCCAAGGTCATTCATTTTAAAAACGCTTTTACGAACTTTTACGACCTCTATTCAAGTCCGTTATTGATGACACCTTTAAAATCCTTTACTCTAGGCTTTAGAAGCCACACGCTTAAATAAAATTTCTAGCTTATAAAGATATAGATATAGCTTGCTCCGCACCCTTGGCGTTCTCTATTCTTATCTCGCTATTGCATCTTTATTTTTAGCCCAACCAACCACCGTAAATTAGATACAATCCATCAAATTGATGTAAAAACACTCAAACTGTTGCAATATAAAGCAAATAATACATTTCCTTAAAAAAAACTTGACGCTTTAAAAAAATGAAATATAATGGGCACAAGTTTTTTGAAACACATCGGTGATTAGCGCAGTCCGGTAGCGCATCTGGTTTGGGACCAGAGGGTCGTAGGTTCGAACCCTACATCACCGACCATTCAAAAAAACTTTATTAAGAGATCGGTGATTAGCGCAGTCCGGTAGCGCATCTGGTTTGGGACCAGAGGGTCGTAGGTTCGAACCCTACATCACCGACCATCTAAATAAAACACTCTGATAAATCAAGTCTCCTTTAAGGAGATTTTTTTTGCTCTGCGCGGATTTTGGACCAAGCTCTTCTTCATTCTTTTTTTTCTTCCTCTTCTTTTTTCTCCTTTCTTCGTTTTGCTCTTCGTTTTTGGCGTCACACTTTCACTTTTCACTTACTTGTTGTTTCACTTACCTATCGTCTTCTTTAAGACATTTGAGTAATTATTTTACACTTTGAAACTGTAGCTTTAAAAAAGCAAAAGGAAGACCCAAAATTCATTACGGGTCTTCCTCAGTTAAATTAAACTAGCCCACTTTAAGAACCTCAAAGCCACGCCTCACGGCAATACACAACCATAAGTGGCAGCAAGTAACTTAAGCTTTCGGTTAGAAACTAAAGTTTTCCCCCTCTTAACGCCTGCATGAACATACTTTCTTCATATTCATGCATCGCTTCAAGCTTATCTATAAGCACCATAAAACTACGGCTAAAAACATCACTAGTACCGGAGTTTACAAGCACCCCACCAATTGATGGAAATATGGTATACGCCCCTTCGATGCTATGGCCAATGCCGTAACCACTAATCCAATCAGCCCCACGGGCATAAATCGCCCAAATCGCTTTAATTGGGTTTTGGAGGTTATGCACGGTACGCACATTAACTGAATTTAAGTATTTTTCAGTTAAAGACTTAATATAGTTTCGTTGTACGCTTTTATCTGAGCTGTGTTTAGCATCCATAATAAAATAGTCTGGCAAAACACGGTTAGCCCATTTAATTTTAAAAACAAAATCCGGAGTTAAGTAATAGCTACTACTATTGTAGTATTCGCTCTTTATAACTACGAGATCGTTTTCTGCGGCATTTTTTAACGTATAGATTCGAGGTTCATACCACATTTCTAAGGTTAAACGGTCATTCAATGTCCATTTATAGTAATTAAATGGTGATGACGATGGGCGCACTGCTTGAGCCTTACCCCCAAAACAAAGCTCACTCATATCATGCCATTCACGCGCTTTGCTTGTAAAACCAAGATCCTGCAATGAATGCACAATCTTAGTTAAAACCGTAAATTCATAAAGCTTATCGAGTTTTATAAAGTGGCAGGCAAAGTCATTGAGTTCAACTCGGGACTTACATAGCTTATACCAACTATCGATGGCATTAAAGAACGTTCGATACAAAGGATTACGTGCCGCAAACGGAGTAATTTCCGGTAATACCGGCCGTACATTCCCACGAATCCCCGTTAGTAACCTAAAGTTACGATACATCCGAAAAAACTTATCTTGTAGTTTTTTAATGCGGCCTTCATGGCGAGCTAAGGTACTTAAGCTGTATTCATGAACAATTTGATGGTAGCTTATGTAATTTGCATAACGCACCAAAGGTAAATCGCCACTAACAACACTACTGTTATGGATAAACTTAAGCAGATCTGAAAGCTTCGTTTCTACCTGTTCAAAAAAACCGGCAATAACTTGATTTTCATAAAGCTTACCTGAAGCTTTAACTACTTCTTCCGCCGCATAGGCAGCCTTTACAGGTAAACTATCTAAACTAAATTGACGTTCTTCCGGTAAACAATAACCTAAAGCCTCAGGGTTGCTACTAAGCCAGTATATAGCCTCTGGGGAATTAGGCATGCCATTAGGCTTAATCTCTAACGACGGTTCATACCGTCTTCTAATTCTACGGGAAAACTCCACCCAATTACTGCTAAATAATTCCTCCAATTCTTCCGCTCTATCGATAAGCGAAATAAAGGAACTACTTCCGGCATGGCCTTTTAAACAAAGCTCATCAATTTGGTCATAATCCATATCGATGGCATCGAGCAGCCCTCTAATTTCATTAGCACTTTGTCTTGTCGCAAGGACTTCAACAAAGAAGCTACATTCAATGCTCTGCTCGGTCCCAAAACCTGCCACAATTTTTATTTCATGACGTCCAGGAATGCCACGAAACGGTTGCGCCACATGCGGTAGCTGTTCGTTAGTATCCCAGTCTACTGTCCAACCAGGTTCCCCGTCGCTACAAGCGCTATTGTAGACACAATCGTAAACATCCACCCCCACAAACACCTTAGGAGCGGTATTTAACAATTCCGGATTATCAGCTAAAACTAAGCGTATGATAAGTTCAAGCTTATAATCCTCGGGCACTGCTAAGATCGTATCCGTACATTCCCGAAATGGGCATCGTACGCCGTCTTTTACCACGACGTACGAAGTACCAGGACCTTCCCAGCCGCCCGGCACAACATTTAATGTTGCATCCAGCATCAGCAAAAACCTCCGTTCCGTCTATGACTTAATTTAGGAACTGGTAGCTGTTCATACGATCAGCGCCTTCGGCAATGATCTGCTGCAAGAGGCGGGATGAATCTACTAATTCATACTTAGTAAAAATTTCGTCAAGGCGTTCGAGGCGTTTCCCAAAAGCTTCACCAATCCCACTAATTAATGGCAATATAAACTGTTTTACCGCAAAGTCTAAGGTCAACTGTTCATCGTTATCAAGCATGCTTAAAGCAACATTGACAAAGTTTAAGAATTGGTGATGTTTACGGAAGGAGACTACAATTCGTTGGCCAAAATCTGAATTTTCTGAGCTCAAATGTTCTTCGATTTCAGTTAAAACTTGGTAAACCCCATTAGAAGTGGTAGCGTCACCACTTGCAAAGAGGGTGCTCCAATCTTTAGCGCTATAAGTCTGCATAGCTTCTAAGTTTTGTTTTAAGATTCTATTATCTTCACCTTGGCTTGGACGTTCTTCAAATAAAATTACCGCCGCACGGTCCATCATACGTGGAGACATAACGTTGACGGTATCATCGCTATTAACAGTCCCAATAAAGTGCAAGTAGTCAGGCACTTTGAGGTATGGTTTTTCAGGTGAACCGGTAAAGATTAACCCATCTGATTCCCCTGAACCTAAATCCATAAATGAGGAGAAGTAGTGTTCTGGAGATGAAAGATTCATTTCATCAAGTAACACGATTGATGGAGTCACTAAAGAGCTAGACTTTTCAGCATCAAGAGTATTTAGTAATTCCCACAAGCCGGTTGGCGCTGCTTGGAAAATCCCAGCCAAACTATTCCAATACCCCAAAATATCGCGTTGAGAGGTCCAACCACGAGCGACAGGCACTGGCAACATACGTTTATTAAGATTTAACGCTTTACCTAAACACTTAACGAACGAAGTTTTACCAGACCCGGGCAAGCCCGCAAAAATAGTAAATTTATTTTGCGCAATAGTTACAACTGCAGCTACGAGCTTTGAGCGATCAATACAGCGCCCCATGCCTCTTAAACTACGACTTAAATCTTCAATAAAGCGGTTACGAGATTTATTGATGTTATCAATCTTCACGCAACTAACAGGCTGTGAATCAAAACTAAAGCCACTAGTAGCCCCCGTGCGAACAGAAGTGAAAGCTTTGAGCATTGAATGCATGTCTAGGTAACGCGCCGATAGACCAGCGACTTCTGAGCGCAATTCATCACCAAGCTTATCTTTAGTTTTTTGCATGGTTTCAAGCTCTTTACGCATTGCTTCACAATCGCGCATCAACTGTTTATGTTCCGCCATAAGGACGCCGTGTTCTTCTTCAGATACCGTACGAGGTTTTGGCGGTTGGCGGACTTTGCTTTCTTGCGCGCCCACTGTTTTATTGATTTTATTTAAAGTAGTTCTAGCAGCTGTAATCTGACTTTCAAGGGTGGAAAGTTCACTACGCGCCTTCTTTTGTTCAGTCTTAATATCATCAAGCATGTCTTTGCGATATTTAAGCAACATGTCTGATGCATGAGCATCAATATATTCGCAGATAAATCTCTTAGCATCAGACATTTCTTCGAGAGTCCCGAATAATTTACTCCGCTGGCTATCGAAATTAGCTACGTTTTCAATCAACGCAAGCGCTCGGCGACAGCGACGAGGGTTGATTCTTAGATTTTTAATAGATTGTAGGATCGATGAAAAGTGAGACATGCTACTTGAGGAAGAGCGTAGATTACGAAATTCCTTTTGCAAAGCCGGAGCACAGTACCTATCAACGATCTTTTTATTGTCGATATAATCAAGCGTAGTCGATAAATTATTCCAATATTCCAGATCTAACTGCACTAAATAACTGCGGTTTACATCCCCAAACTGCATATGGAAAACATGATCCGCTACTTCATCTTGCTTAAAGTACTTAATTGTAGCGTTATCCTGGTCTTTGGTGACGAAAGAGCCTTTGTCAGCAACAGCTAAAGTATACTTATAGCAATCAAGAGAACCATCGCTCCCTGAAAGGTCCAAGTTAGCTAAAAATGGCCCTACAAAAACTTTCTTTTTAACGATCCGAACTCGAGCAGTTCCATCTCCAGGTTCTGCCGTGCCCATTTTTCTTTCTACTTCGCGCGCCACGCTATATTGCAATTGATCATTGCTTTCAATATCTTGGCAAAAGTCTTCAACTGCGTTTCTTAACAAATCATTTACTGGAGGCACGGTGTTTTTACCAGACAAAGCGCCTTGATAGATCTTGTTTAGGAGATAACCACCTAAGAAACGCTTAGTTTCTTCGTTTTCCGCTTCAGAGTCGGAATCTGCCATTTGTTTGGCACGTTCTTCTAAACCTTGATTGAAACGTACGGGAAAAATCTTTAAAGCTTTGGCATAAGCACTTGAAGCTTCTTTTTCATTGTAAAAAACATTTACATAATCAAATTCACGCGAGGTGCAATCAACGCCTTCAAGCATATAGATTTCTGTTGATAACAGCACAAATCTAGTTGAAAGACGTCTTTGCGTGTAAATAAAAGGCGCATTGGCATCTGGCACTTCACAATTTAATATTTCTATAAAGTCATCTACCGGGACGTCTTTAATATTTTCAGAATATACAGTGTAGTTGCATTTTGTATCAGATTTTAAAGACTCGCCCACATTCATCTGGATTAGTTTGTAATCACCGTATTTGCTTTGCACTTGATCAGCGTTAGAGGTCAAAAATACTTGATTTGATTCGCAGAAGAATTCTTTAACATTTACTCTATCGTATGAATATCCTTTGGGGTTGGTGCTATCGGCAAACTTTTCAAAAGCAATATTAACGTATGCACACTCATGGCCGTTACTTTTGCTCGTAAATAATTTCTTATCGAGTATACCTACTACTGTACGATAATTATTACTCATGTTTTAATCCTTCTCTTTTTTGTTTATATATATGTATCTATATGTATTTTTATATAGCGATTACGAAAGTGTATGGCTCAACTTAAGGTTGAAGCTATTACGTTATGCTTTTTAGCGTTTAGATTTATAAACGCTGTGTTATTAACTAGTATTGCAATTGTTAATTTGTAGTAACCAATTGGCAATTAAGTTTGTGCTTGGCCAGGTTAGAATTAAATTGAGTTAACTTAAAGCGATTAGCAAAATTTTACTCATGAAAACTCAAGGAATAAGCTCATAACTAAAATTCACAACCAAGTAGCAAAGCCAAATTGAGGTCGAGCTTAATTAAAAGGTTAAGGTGCAAATCAACATATCGAAGAACACAAATTCTGTTAGTCAAAACAAGAACTTAATTCTAATACTTAGAGATTTTAAACCTAAAATTGAACAATTGATTGAGCTCGGTGTTTTTGGCCACACACAAAACAACACAATCTCATATTATATACCGAAATTAGCTCGTTCTGATAACAGCTTTAAGCTTAAATCGAGAGTTACCGAGCATTATAGAAACTTAGTTTATTGCAAAACCCAAATATCATCCACAACCATATGATCCCCCTCGGTAAATAGCAAGCCTTGGAGCCAATCCTTATTTTTTTACTTTTTTCTTATTGCGTCCGCCCAAAACACATTTTTTTTGAGCGCATCCGAACTTGTACAAAAGATAATGCTTTTGAAGATTTTGCTTACTACGCTTAAAGACGAATGAAAAAAGCTTAAAGGCAAGCCTAAAGACAAACGTAAAGAGAACAACTAAAAAGATAAGCTTTAGGCTAGATTCTCGACCAAAACTTAAAATCAGAGTTACAACTAAAGCAGGTCATACTAGGAAAACCAAAACTCCAATATATTAGTAGCAAATTAGAAGCTAACAAAATAAAGCAAACCACATTTGAGAGCCTAACGCATTTGGTACTCCGAAAACTTAAGCTGACACTTTTTAGATTTTTAGATGTAAGCATGGTCGGCCTAAGTGAATTTGGTGATTTTTAGGTCCAAACTCCTCCAAATATCGGTTTAACCTCAACCTAACATCATCCAAATATGAAACCAATACTGACTTTCATAAAAAAGTTTGGGATATATAAAATAATTATTAATTTTTGCTTAAGGTTTGTGTTATTTATTGATTAATGAACGCAAATTAATCTACAGAAATGTGATCAAATCGAGCAGAATTTGGGTACATCACTTTTTGAGCAAAAATGCAATAAATATTTTTAAATTAATCACACATTTACGTAAATTTTATGACAAGACTTTGAAAAATATGAGATAATTACAACGCGCATACAAGGAAGTATGCCGGCCAGAGTTATGAGACTAACCACTTCCATAACCGAGGTCCCTCAAAGCTAAAACATATTTTTCAACATTTTTATTTTTTAGTGTATTTAGCAGGCAGAAAAGGAGTAACGACCATGGATAGACCAGATTTCTACAATGTAAATCTTGATTTGATTTGCAAACTTTTTGAACGTGATGCAGATGGCTCCTACAAGAACGCCGTTGCGTGCCAGAATTTTATCGAATCCGTTTTAAACGATCTCGAAGAAACTAAGAACCTTAAGAATCCAAAGCTCAAAACTGTTGAATTCACCGGTCTTAGCAAGCTTTCACACAACAAGCCAGCCTCTCAGAACGCTGACTTAATCGACACCAACTTCAATCCTGATGCTTTAGGTGTTTCTGTAGCAAGACAATTCCCATATATTTGGGACCACACCTATGTTTTTGACTTTGTGTGCGATGGTGTTGCTTCACAGCTCTTCATTGTGAATGAAAGCGTTAAGTTCATGACTTGGTGGCACGACATCAGCTTCTTTAGCGATCGTCTCTACCGCGTGCACTGCCAGAAGAACGATGGTAAGAAGCGTTATCTTGCATTCCTTATCACCGATAACATGTTTAGCAACAGCTCTGACAAAGCAGAATTTACTCAGTCTAACCCGTTCCATACTGTAAGTTATTTCAATAACAAGAACGGCGTTAAAGACGAAAACTTTGAAGTTCATTACATCTACACTGTTAATGAATCAGGTCGAGAATACTCTAACCTTGAAAACTGGACTCGTGCTTTGATCGTAAAGCCTGAAGAACAACAGGACAATGTATCAGATATTAGCGAAGCCAAAAAAACAAGAGTAGCTTGAAAATAAATAAAAATAAAATGCTTTCTGACTGCTAGTGGTTTTTAAAGCCCGCCCTTTTTGAGGCGGGCTTTATCGTTAATAAAAACAAATACTTACCTCAAATAAGACCACACCTATCTATTATCGCCCCATAAGCGCCACAAGCTCCATAAACGCCATTATCACGCCCTAAGTGACTTAAGACCAAATTATAGACACCATCGCGTAAAACCTTATTTTAAGCCTCAAACCACTTGCTATACCCAATAGCAGCTCTTGCTAAAGCGTTTAACCTCTATTTATTGCTCCTAGCGCTCTTTTGCTCTTTAATAGATGCCATTGTAATAGAGTCCATATAATTGGTGGAAATTTAAAAATTGGGCCACGCCCCAGTAAACCTTGCAAAATATTTAATGCAAACATTCATATTTACATAAGGAAAGGAAAATAGCCCAGAGGCTAATCTTCCACTAGAACTAGACAAAGTTAAAGATCTATTATTTTGTCAAGGAGATACGGAAAATAGCACAGCTGTTAAACGCAGTGTTAGCTAAGATTCTAAAGGCGGAAGCAACTGAACAAATTGGCGCAGAATCCTATAAGAGAAGCGATAATCGCACCACTCAACGAAATGGATATAGAACCCGTGAGTACCCCACTAGACTTGGTATTTTTAAGTTGCCCATTCCTAAGCTTCGTGACGGTACTTTATCTGATAAACATAGAATTCATTTAAGGCTGCCACTAAGAGATATGTTAAACGCTCCATCCGAGGAAGAAGCAAAGAGGCGCAAGGATCTTATTGTTAAAAATCATCCTGGGAAGCCATTCCCCAAGCCATGAATTGCTTGGAGAATGGGTTTCATGAGGCGGGTGTGGTTTATGGGTTAACCTGCACATCAAAAATCAAGATGCGTACCTCTAGCATTATAGAGCGCCTAAATGAAGAAATAAGGCGCAACGAAAGAGTTATTAGCATATACCCCAATGAAGAAAGCATAGAGCGCTTGAACGGAGCTTTACAAAAGGAAATCAATGATGATTGGATATCTAGAAAATATATCAACATGGATTTATAGCAACAAATAGCGGTGGATTAGATATTTTACAAGAAAACTAAATTACACCAACAATATGGACTTGACTTTGACTTTTACAAAAAGGGATTAGTTTGAGGCTTTTAAACCAAACGCCTTTACCGCAGCCTAAATTTCCTTGTACGAACACATCCTAAAATTTTTTAGCTCAAACTTATTACAGCAACCACGCCATTTTATTACAAAAAGGCCAAATCGCCAATTTTACGCATTCAAAGCACCACGAAAGGGGAAATACCACGATTATATAAAACACCAAAAATTGAGCGTTTTTAGATATTAATGAAAAACCTGCCCAAAGCACAAACAACTTAAATTAAAATTGCCTTTACATCGTTTTCTAAGCCTCGTTGCCCCAGAAGAACTATAGCTTCAAAGCCAAGCATAAAAACAACTATCAATTTATCATTAGGCGTTTTCAAATAACGTACATGAAAGCCACTTACATTTGTAAATAACGGCCATTTTTAAATTTATCCTATCTGATTAATACTGCGTATAAGCTCGTGATTAATGATTTTTTTGACCGTTTTTTACTCCAAAGAGACACACCCCATGTAAACACGCCAAACACTTTATAAATAAAGGCTTTTAAACTATGAACACGCCATTAATCATGCTTTTTATCTATTTTTATTCTTTTTGAATAAGAATTCAATTTTATTTAAATAAAATCTTTAATTTAATTGAAACAAAAGTACAGTTTATAAATTCTTATTCAATTTTTTTAAAATACGATTTTGAATAAGAAATAAATTTCCTTATTCAAGTTTAAATAAGAAGCATGCCATAAACGGCTCTGCTTATTTAAATATAAGTGTGACTTTTTCGATTAATGAGAGCTGGATTTATTTTTCCTTTAGGGGATTTGTCGCCCCACATGAGAGGTCTAAACTCCTCTATTACACTCGCAGATCCTAGTGTAAATATATATGTAAATTACCGTGTAATTACAATTTTATATATAAATAACACTGGATTACTCTAGGTGCTGCACCCTACTAAAGCCCCTATACTTTGCTCCCCTCAAACCACATAAACACTTACCATCTCTTCGTGCTGTCTATAGACATATCCTTTGTCTTGGGCCTTGATACCACCCAACTCTCTCTGCTGCTTTTCGTATATCCTAAGTCCCTTCTAAAACGCGTCAGGATAGGTTTATAGCACTCCTACCACCTTTTCCCCACCAAGAGCACCTTACTCTCATTACCCTTCATCTAGAAGCTCCTGGAGCTCTTTATCATTTCATTTATTAAGCTTGAATTCCCCTAAACAAAAAGGCCGAAACTATAGAGTTTCGACCTCAAAAAAAAGCCCCTCAAAGAGGGGCGTAAAGCAACTTAGCCTAAGCTATATTGAGAGTTTGTATAAGTTCTTTATTAAGGCAACGCATTGGAATGGTTCGGCTGTTACTTACTCTAATAATAGAGCCTACGTTTAAATAGCCTCCAACATTGTCAAGCCTTACCTGCTCATTAGAAATAAGCATGGCGTAACAATCCTTTTCGTTTGCATCAATAATTAAAAATGTAGCTTCCTGATTATGACCATTTACTTGATGAGTAGTCACCAAAGTTACTACTTCGCCTTGACTTGGTCTTGCTTTTATATCAGGACACTTGAAATACCTGTCACTTAACGGGCTTTCTTTATGAAAACGGCTGATGGCGGTAGCATTTAAAGCCATTAAATACTTTAATTTCTCATCCATGTTAAAGTCAGACAAGCAATACAAGTAGTTTTCAAATGCTTCAACGTCATCTTTCGAAAATCCAATCTTCCCTTCTATTTCGGTAATCCCTACGCAGTCTTTGCTGCCATACCAACTAGGACCAGAAAAGAAAGAAGCATCCTCAGTCCCACGCACACGTGCTACAAAGTAAATTTTAAGCAAGTCATTTTGCCGGTCGTAACCCCAAAGCCAACGTTCAGGATTGACTAATTCCATTACATTTTCCATTACGTTTGCCTTATGTCGAAATTACAAAACACCAAAATCGCTTGTTCAGTTTTTAAAATCTACTTAATTGTTAAAAATCGAGAATTAAGAATGACTGAAAATAAACGAAACATGTGCAGAGTTTAATTTGTAAATTTTAAATAAGCAACAAGGATTAATAAAATTATTTAAATTAACTTTCAATTCATGATTTATGTCACTTATTACATGTAGTTTTAATTAACTATTTCGAATTTATTATAAAAACAACTTAATTATCGACCGCTTGCATTAATCTACACTATTAAATAGTTTTTGATTAATTAGCTCTTTCCCCAAACTATATTCCTTTAAGCTGACATGCCTTTACCTGCGCTCTTTTTTAGGTTTGAGGAAGCCCAAATCCCCTAGTTATCTCCTTTTCGCATCTTTTTTAAGTTTAAGGCTAAAAGCCACTTCAAATCCGCCTTAATTCCCTACTGTAAGGCCTAGTTCTTTACCATAAAGCGCGCCTCAATTTTTCCTAAAATTAAATTTTGCTGGCTTTTTAGAAGCCAAAACAGCAAAACCATCTACCGCAAATAATGCTAAATTTTACGTAACTTACCCTAAAAAATTCTGTTACCTTTCATGGATTGATTTTTAAAACCGCCCTTTCCCGCTTTCCTTTAGGAGCACGTTCATCCTAAAAACACGAACCTAAAATTTCGCAAACCAATTTCTCCTGTACGAACATGTACGAATATTTCCAAATTTTTTAATCGTTTTTATTTCCCATGATTTACGCCCTTTGTTGTTTTGCCGGGAAACATTTTTGAGGGCCTTATTCTTCGTTTTACCGTTTCGACCAGATTTCTTGCCCTGCTTTATCCTCGTTTACTTGCACTCATTTTTAGTAACCAACTAAACTTTTTAACTAGACGCAAAGGCCAAATCTGGTAACCAATAAAGCTCAAACAAAGCTCAAATTAACGATTGAGTCCATATAATTGGTGTAAATTTAAAAAATTGGGCCACGCCCCAGTAAACCTTGTAAAATATTAATTACCAACATTCATATTTATATAAGGAAAGGGAAATGGCCCAACAAGCTAATCTTACACTAGAACTAGACAAAGTTAAAGATCTATTATTATGCCAAGGAGATACGGGAGTAGCGCAGCTGTTAAACGCAGTGTTAGATCAGATTCTAAAGGCGGAAGCAACTGAACAAATTGGCGCAGAATCCTATAAGAGAAGCGATAATCGCACCACTCAACGAAATGGGTATAGAACCCGTGAGTTCACCACTAGACTTGGGGTTCTTGAGTTGCACATTCCTA
>UQCV01000023.1 GCA_900539665.1 uncultured Succinivibrionaceae bacterium
GACATTAGGATGGGGACATGGTATTAAACTCCTATATTTTCGTGCGTAACTGCTAACAGAGGTGGGGACTTCTTGCCGATTTCAGTTAAACTAGTTAAAATTCAATTATTTAGGTTCAATTGTTTTTGCTTATTGAACCTAAATGCCAAATATGAAACATGGCACTAAGACCAGATTCTAAATTCGTCGGGTCTACTGAACCTAATACCAATCCTAAGCTTTAATTTACTTCTTTGGGCCTAAAAGAGTAAGTAACTTGCCCTGAATACCATTAAAGCCCCCATTGCTCATAACTAAAATGACATCCCCTGCTTGGCAATAATTTACGATATCTTTAAGCATAGCCTCAAAATCATGGCATACTCTAAAAGTTTTACCATTACTTAATTCATCGGTGTTCCACTTAAGCCCGTCTGGAGCATACATGAAAACCTCATTGGCTTCAGCTAAGGAACCAGCTAACTGTTCGTGGTTTACGCCCATTTTCATGGTGTTTGAACGTGGCTCAAAAACCGCAATAATTCTTTTATTAGCCCCGACCTTTTCACGTAAACCATGTAAGGTGGTCTTTATAGCTGTTGGATGATGGGCAAAATCGTCATAAAGCTCTACGCCCCCGGCTTCACCCTTGTATTCCATGCGTCTCTTTGGAAGCTTAAAGCTACATAATGCTTCAACTGCAACCTTAGGATCCACGCCAACATATTGCGCAGCTGCAATAGCCATTAACGCATTCTTTACATTATGTAGACCAATTGCTTCCCAATTTACGATCCCAACTTCAGCACACTTCTCATCAAAAACCATAAAGGAGCTACCATCTAATGACAACAACTCATAACAGTAATTAGTTCCAGGCGCCCCTGTTTTTATCAAGTGAGACCAACAACCCATTTTAATAACATCATCAATGTTTTTATCATCGGCAGGAATGATGATTTCCCCTTTGCTTGGGATAATACGCACGAGATGGTGGAATTGCTTTTTAATCATGTCGATATTTTCAAAAATATCAGCATGATCATATTCTAGGTTGTTCATAATCTGAACGTAAGGTCTGTAGTGAACAAACTTAGAACGTTTATCGAAAAAAGCACAATCGTACTCATCAGCCTCAATCACAAAATATGGATCAGCCCCAATACGAGCGGACACCCCAAAATTACCAGGCACCCCACCAATTAAAAAGCTGGGGTTAAGACCTGCATATTCTAAAATCCATGCCACCATAGCAGAAGTTGTGGTTTTACCATGAGTCCCAGCCACCCCAATAACTTTACGAGTGTTTAAAACGTAGTTTTCTAACCAAGCTGGACCTGAAGTAAATGGTAAATCATGATCTAGCATATATTCCACACATGGATTACCACGCTTCATGGCGTTACCCACAATAATCAAATCAGGAGCGGGGTCAAGTTGAGCAGGATCGTAACCTTCCGTAATTTCAATGCCATTTTCTTCTAGCATGGTGCTCATTGGTGGATAAACATTAGCATCGCTACCTGTAACTCGGTGACCTAAACTACGTGCTATCACCGCAATACCACCCATAAATGTGCCGCAAATTCCCAAAATATGTACGTGCATAATACTCTTTCCTACTAGCGGTAAAACCGCTACTATGTTCTACAAGACCTTTAGTCTATAATCCTTTTAGCTTTCGCATATTCTACACTTTTACGCCTTAAGTGTTGCTAGAACCTTTCACAAATGCAGATTTGATCGAATATTGACGCTGTTCCACCTTTGGTAGACTCGTAAATTAGCTTTAAGAGTCCGATTGAAAAAATACCTTACCGCCTAAAATCTGAAATTACTTGCAGGTCCTAATGGCAAATCCCATTCAAACCAATTTAATGTTGAATTTATTTGAGAATTTAATTAAGGATTTTTTACTTCTAATCACCTTATGCTCCCCCATTACACTCCGTTTCCACCACTTATATGTAAACATACATTTTTAATAAAACGTTAAGTAAACTTTCAGGAAAAACAATCACAAACTACGGCGTTTTGCTAAGAATAACCCGTAAAATATGGTAAAATTCGCCTTATTGCGCCTTTTTTACACGGAGTTATACATCTAATGATGATCTTCCTTTACACCTTCTCCGGATTTATTATCTTCTTTTTACTCTTAGCCGTAGGTTATATCATTCAACACAAAATGATCCATGGTTCATGCGGTGGTTTAGCCAATGCAGGAGTAGAACGCGCATGTACTTGCGAAAGCCCATGCATTAAGCGTCGCATCAAGAATAAATTTGCCCAACTTACTGGCCGGGAAGTAGAAGACCATCACCATAACGAAGGTGAAACTGACGCTACTACGAAATAGATTTAAAATCCATGGCTCCATAAATTTAGCTTTTAGTTCTAATATATGGGGCCAAATAAAGAAAGTTAGACTTAAGTTCAAACAATTAAACTTAACGCTTATGAACTTTCTTAGGTTATGGTTATAAATTGCGACGAAAAACCCACACGCTTGCGTGTGGAATGAAAGTCGCTTTCTATGAAAAACCATATTTCTACTTCTTGACATTAGTATAGAACAATATATAGTCTAAACGTTAGGAAGATTGACTGTACTTCCTTGTTGTAAGACAGAAATTTACCGCTAATGTGGTCGTAGGACTCTTTGGTAATGAAAGTTCTGATTCAAACAGATTTACACTTGTAACTCCAAAGCCTGAAAATGGTGTACGATTACAAGCTACACTTGGCAATCAGAACCCCACGGGCTTGCCCGTAGGAGCAGTCAGCCAACCATAAAAATGATATTTAAGTTTCAAGGTTACTAGGTCACAATAAAGACCACCTAAATACCAACTAAAATTTCAGACCTTGAAAACAATAAAAACAGCCTGCATAGGACTTAAGAACTGTTACCTAACGGCTTTAAAGATATACACTGCCCTTTATCCATTCAAAGGCTAAAATTTCTATAAAGCTATTACTACCTAAAAACAATTAACACGTTAGGACAATCAACCATTCCGTCATTTCTTCAGACAAGGCCTGAAGAAATGGCAGAATCAAATTCATGTGTCCATTGAATTTAAGGATTAATTCATGAAAGCTTTGCCAAAAACCCTATGCTCAGCTCTCCTTTTGGGGATCTCATTTTTAGGTCTTTCTGCCTGCGATTACGTCTCAAATCAGCAAAAAACCGAAACTAAAATTGCCGGTAAAACTATGGGAACCTTTTACAACATAACCGTCGTTGGTGAATATCCAGGGGGCCCAGAACAGCTTCAACACGATTCCGAAAAAGTTTTATCGGCCATTGTTAATGATATTTCCACCTTTGATAAAAAAAGTGTCCTATCTAAATTTAACCAAACTCATAGCACTGAACCTATGGAAATTTCTCACAACCTTGCAGACATCATTATCACCTGCCTTAGAGTTGGTCATGATTTAGGTGGAGCTATGGACATTACAGTTGGACCTCTTGTAAATGCTTGGGGTTTTGGACCGAAAAAAAACGGTAACAAATTCCCAACAGACGAAGAGATTGCTGCTGCTAAAGCCAATGTAGGCCTCGATAAAATACATGTTGAAATCGGCTATGAAAAAAGCTTCATCCGCAAAGATAACCCTAATGTCTACGTAGATCTCTCAACTGTGGGTGAAGGTTTTGGGGCAGACAAGATCGCTGAGATGCTCGATGCTCGCGGTATCACTGATTACATGGTATCTATCGCTGGGGCCATTAGAACCCGCGGTTCTAACAGCCGTGGCAAAGATTGGGTTATCGCCATTGAAGATCCAGCCAATGACCAAAATGTAGGGCAAAATATGACTACTACCGTCTGCACTAAAGGGCAGGCAATCTCAACTGCTGGTAGCTACCGCAACTACCGCATAGGACCTGATGGTAAACGTGAATCTCACATCATTAACCCTGTAACCGGTCGACCTGTGGATAACAATACAGTTTCAGTCACCGTTATCGGCCCATCTGCTCTGTGGACTGATGCCCTTGATACCGGGATGGTTGTAATGGGTTACGAAAATGCTCTGAAATACGCCAACGAACGAAATATTGCCATTTACGCTATCGCTCAAGGCAAAAACGGCTTTGAAGTACACTCTAGTCGCGCCATGGAACAATACCTAAATTGTAAGTAAAGCTTAGAGTGCTTTATAAAACTAATTTTTTGTAATATTAGGGGCCTTGAGGCCCCTAATTGTTTGATAAACTACTTCACACCTTCTTTTCCTTGGGATTTAGTTTAATACTCTGTTATTAACCCCTCTTTTTTGTTAAAATTGCATACCAGTTTAAGGATGTGACCATCTATGCGTTTCGCGTCCTACCTCTCGTCACAGACGGCTTCTTTCCGCCCCAAACATTAGGTTCACATATCCTATGAGCGGAACACCGCCAGTTAATATTTATTCCACTTATTCCACAGGAATGACTCATGCGCACAAGCAAGTATTTACTTTCTACTTTAAAGGAAAATCCGGCTGAAGCCGCCATCTCTAGCCACCAGTTAATGCTTAGAGCAGGTCTTATCAGACAGCTCGCTTCAGGCCTTTACACTTGGCTTCCTACTGGTCAACGAGTATTACAGAAGGTTGAAAACATCATTCGTGAAGAAATGAACAAGTCAGGCGCACTCGAAGTTAATATGCCTGTTGTTCAACCAGTTGAACTTTGGCAGGAATCTGGGCGTTGGGAAAAATATGGTCCAGAACTCTGCCGTTTCAAGGATCGTAAAGAAAACTGCTTCGTTTTAGGCCCAACTCATGAAGAAGTTATTACTGCTTTAGCCCGCTACGAAGTAAAAAGCTACAAGCAACTTCCACTTAATTTCTATCAGATTCAAACTAAGTTCCGTGATGAAGTAAGACCTCGCTTTGGGGTTATGCGTGGTCGTGAATTCGTAATGAAAGATGCTTATTCATTCCACACTAGCATGAATAGCCTCCACGAAACTTATCAGGTTATGTATGACACTTACTGCAGCATCTTCAATCGTTTAGGTCTGATGTTCCGTCCAGTAAAGGCTGATACAGGTTCTATCGGTGGTAGTAGTTCTCACGAATTCCAAGTACTTGCGGATGCTGGTGAAGATATCGTTGCTTTTTCAACCGACTCTAAGTTTGCCGCTAATATTGAATTAGCTGAAGCTCTTCCACCAAAAGAACCGCGTCCAGCTGCAACTATGAAAATGACTACTATCGACACTCCAAATTGTCGTAGTGTTGATGAAGTAGCAGAATTTCTTAAAGTTCCAGCAGAACGCATTGCCAAATCACTTATCGTGCACGGCGAAAACGAAGATGGTTCTAAAGCCCTCGTTATGTTTGTACTCCGTGGCAACCACGAATTAAATGAAGTTAAAGCCGAAAAGATCAAGGGCGTATGCGCTCCACTTACCATGGCAACCGATGCTGAAATTCGTGAAGCCACAGGGGCAACTCCAGGTTCTCTTGGCCCTGTTGGCTTTAAGGGGCGCGTAATTGTTGATTACTCGGCAGCTGTTATGGCTGACTTCTACTGTGGTGCTAACGAAACAGGTAAGCACTTAGGTGGGGTTAACTTTGACCGTGACGTAGTTGGTTACGAAACCGCCGACGTACGTTGCGTCCTCGAAGGTGATCCAAGCCCTGATGGTCAAGGGACCATTGTGCTCAAGCACGGGATTGAAGTTGGTCATATCTTCGAACTTGGTACCAAGTACTCCGAAGCTATGAACTGCACCGTACTCGATGAAGCTGGGAAAAACATTCCAATGGTTATGGGTTGTTACGGCATCGGGGTTACTCGTGTAATTGCAGCCGCTATTGAACAAAACCACGATGACTTTGGTATTTTATGGCCAAAGACTATGGCTCCTTTCCAGGTTGCTGTTGTACCGCTTAACCAACACAAGAGTGAAACTGTAGCTAACGCTGCTGAAAAACTTTACGCTGAACTTACAGCTGCTGGCATTGAAGTTATCATCGATGACCGTAACGAACGCCCAGGCGTTAAGTTTGCTGACATGGAACTCATTGGCGTGCCACACATTGTAATACTCGGTGAAAAGGCTTTAGCAGAAGGCTTAGTTGAATACGAAGTACGTGCTACTCGCGAAAAGACTAAAATGCCACTCGAAGGAATCATTGATTTTCTTAAAGCTCAGGTAAGTAAATAAAACTACCTTTATTTTAGGGTTTAGTGCCCTAAAGTAATCCGCTACTAACTAAAAAGGCAACTTCAATAGAAGCTGCCTTTTTGTTGTCCTTAGGCTAAAAACCGAATTTGTAACCTTGTCTTGTCTCTTTTTTGTCGTTTGTCGTGTTTTTAGTTTAGCCAAACAAAGGCCCTAAACCAAGGTGCGTACAAATTATTGCCATAGACAAGTACTTTCCACGCATTCCTGCGCTTTAGATAATTCGACGCCAATATTTTTGATGCGCTCTTGGCTGACGGCAATACCACGCATGTAAAAATAGATTTCTAAGGTATAGTTTTCAAGAGCAACCACATGATCTGGTAAAAAACCATCTGGCACTACCGCAGTTAGAATAAGCCCACTATTATTAGTTCTCACATAATTTTGCATCACTTCATGGGTAGGAGTTTGGCAATACACAAATTTACCCACCATTGAATCCTTTATTTGAGTGGCGCAACCTGGAGTTTTGGTGGTGTTTTCTAAAATTGTTTTTTCATCTAAACCTATATTTGGCGGGACGACACCCACAAATACATCCTTCCCATCACACACATAACGGCCCATCGTTCCATTTTGAAAATAGCTTTTTAAGCGACAACCAACGGGAATAAATGATTTTTTTAAGACTTCTGCTTGTGTATTTTCTTGAGTTTTTTGCTGACCAAACTCTTCAACTGAGTTGTACGTGTTTTCAGTTTTTTCTAGCTCTGGATTTTGCGCTTGCTTGAGATCTTTTGAAGATGGTAACTTAGCTTTCACTTGTGACGTTTGAGCGGAGTCTAATGAATTAGCACTATTGTTTTCAACCGGAAGTGCTACTGCAGGTAGGGCCATAAAACAACCTAAGCCCCAAGCTAAAATTAAAAAATATTTAGAGAAAGCAGACGGCATTAAGCCCTCCTTGTAAAATAGTTAAGCTAAAACAAATTAATTTAGCTTAACTACTCTTAGGAGCTAACGCAAGAGTCAAGAAGGCAGGAACACAAATAAACCACAAAATTACCATGAGCTAGCTTTAAGGCTTAAGAACTCCCAAAGCTATATCAATTGAACTTAAGCGTGCTGTGACATCCTCCCCCACCTATAGAGGTGGGGGACTTCTTGCCGAGTTCTGTTAAAAACTGACATAGCCTTCAATAAACATTACTTCATAAGTATGTTCAAGCTTGCCGTCTTGCTTTAATTTATCCTTTAATCCCGCCATAAACTTAGCATATTCACTGCGTTTTAGAGCGCCTTGTCCCGAAACCGAGCTAGCCCCAATTCCGCGCACGCTGTTAAGATAAGAAACTTCATCGAAATACACTGAAATATAACGCTTGGTGTAACACTTAAGGGTTATATTTTTATCAGCTCGAGCCAAAGGCAAACTTTCTTGTACTAAGGTGGCTAAGTTTTCACTTGAAGGAAAATTATTTACTCGACCTTTTAGATTAGCTTCGTTAAGAATCAAGCCTAATTCTGCCATCGTGCCCTCAACCGGTATGGCTAGAGCTAAAAAAACACGCCCACAAGCACTAGAACTTAAGTTGTGCCAAAATTTGTTAACATCACACCACTGTAAAGCCAATGAAGAAAAGATTAAATCGTATGGCGCTAAGTTTAGCTCTTCAATATTTCCTTCTTTAACTAGCACATCGCTAAGCTTAAGACTTTGGGCTAAAGCGCACATTGGAGCCGACAAATCGACTCCAACCACTTGGGCGGCTTTAGTTTTTAACGCTTTAAAATTTACTCCAGGGCCACAGCCTAAATCTACCGCTTGGGTAAACGCCATACTAGGCACACACTTTAATAGATCTAAGGCCACCTGTTCTTGCACCAAAGCCCGGGTGGTATATTGCCCTGCGTGGCGCCCAAAATTCCTAGCCACGATGCTTTTATCAAGCATGCTTTACTCCCTGCACTAAGGTAGATACTAATTGCTGCACATCTTCCATGGTATGGGCGGCCGTAATCGTAAGACGTAAACGCGAAGTTCCCCGTGGCACTGTTGGAGGACGCATGGCTCCAGCCCATATACCTTGGGATTTCAAATATGAGGCTACCCTCATAGTTCTTTCAGTTGGGCCAAGCACGATAGGTTGAATAGAAGTTTCACTTAAAGAATGTTCACCAATAGTTAAATTAGCAGCCTGCAACTCATGGGATAAACTTGTTTTAAAAGTTTTGATTAAAGTGTGGAGATGAGTTCTTAACTCGTTATGAGTTTCTATATAGTCAAGCGCCACCGAAGCGGTATATGCCATTGCCCCTGGCATTGAGGTGGAATAGATGTATTCACGAGAGGTATTTATTAAGTACTCAATAAAGTCGCGACTAGCAGCCACAAAAGCGCCACCAACCCCGATAGCTTTACTCAAAGTCCCCATGTAGATATCAGCTACCGCAAAAGAAACTCCTTGCGTACTTGGCGTTCCATGGCCTTGTGGGCCTAACACCCCAAATCCATGGGCATCATCTAACACCACCATGCATTTTGGATGCAAAGCTTTTATCTTTTCTAAGGCAACTAAATCAGCACTATCCCCATCCATACTAAAAACCCCTTCCGTCAAAATGACCGGAGTCGGTAAAGCTTGCACTAAGCTTTGCGCCCGAACTAGATCACCATGGGGGTAACGATGAAATTTACCAATGTAAGAAGCAGCATCCTGCATCGAAGCATGTGCGTATTTATCAAAAATAAGGTCCGCCCCTAAACTATTGAGCGCCTTAACAATCGCTTGATTGGCGGCAAAACCACTAGAAAAAACCAAAGCTGCTTCTTTACCTGTAATGGCACAAACTTTTTGCGCTAAATCAGCGTGAGCTTTAGTGAGTCCCGTAACTAAAGGTGACGCCCCGGTACCCACTCCATATAACTCGGCCCCCGTTTTTAGTGCGTTTTTTAATAAATCAGACGAGGCGAGCCCCATGTAATCGTTGGACGTAAAATTTAAATACTCTTGCCCACCTATTTTTATGGTGCGCCCAGTTCTGTGCTCAACCTCAGAGCACGAGCGATACAGCCCCGTCTCTTCTATTTGTTGCAGCTTTGCCTTGATTCCTAATAAAGTATCCACCATCGTCAAACCATACCTTTAGAGTTTTATTTTGAACTAAGCTAAAAAATTGCTCAAAATTTGCCACACTCTCGTTTTAAACTCGCAATTTAAATTGTCATACTTAAAAAATGGAAGCTTGAAATAAAGTACAAATTTCCCAATTGATAAAACACCGCCTGCAAAAGCAGGCGGCGCTACCGTTTTAAATTTGACTTAGTTTATGACCTAAAGCCTAATAGCACGCGTTCCATAAATTAATCATCTTGGAGACTAAAACATTTATGATCGGCCATCTTTTGATGTAAAGCGCGTTCAATTTTGGCTTTATCTTCATTCGGAGTCTGTTGATGCTTGCTCAAGGTTGTCTTAACCCCAAGTTTTTCCATCAAGGCCTCATCAGAATCCATTTCGGCATTTGGGGTAGTCAATAAACGGCAACCGTAAAATATAGAATTAGCCCCAGCCATAAAGCATAAAGCTTGAGCTTCCGCAGATAAACTCTTACGCCCTGCAGACAAACGAACATATGAAGTAGGCATCAAAATTCTAGCTACGGCAATCATACGGATAAAATCGATTGGATCTACATCTTCAGCATCGGCTAAAGGAGTACCTTTCACCTTAACTAACAAGTTAATAGGTACTGATTCTGGATGTGGGTTTAAGGTAGCTAAAGAGCGTAAGAAACTAGCGCGGTCGCGTAAACTTTCCCCCATGCCAACGATCCCGCCACTACAGATCTTAATCCCAGCTTGACGCACAATCCCTAAAGTATCTAAACGATCTTGGAAGGTTCTTGTGGTAATGATGTTGCCGTAATATTCGGGAGAAGTGTCAATATTATGGTTGTAATAATCAAGACCAGCTTCTTTGAGCGCTTTAGCTTGACTTTCGGTGAGCATCCCTAAAGTCATACAGGTTTCAAGACCTAAAGCTTTAACGCTTTTAATAATCCGCTGTAAGTAAGGAATATCAGAATCCTTAGGATCACGCCAAGCAGCCCCCATACAAAATCTTGTTGCCCCGCTATCTAAAGCAAGCTTCGCTCTTTGCATAATGACATTAAGATCTAAAAGACGTTCCTTTTCCACCCCAGTGCTGTGATGAGCACTTTGCGGACAATATTTGCAATCTTCAGGGCAACTTCCAGTTTTAATAGACAACAGAGAACTTACTTGCACTTCATTAGGCGTAAAATGCCGCCGGTGAATTTGTTGCGCTTCATATACTAGCTCTAAAAATGGTTTTTCAAGTAGCTCTAATACTTCCTGTACTGTCCAATCATATCGTAATGATGTTTGCACACCGCACTTTGTTGGTTGTGTCATGTAAGTCTCCTAGGGGCAAAGCAAACGAATTAAATGCGTCTAGCTTCAAGTAAAATTTTGTAACTATGAGAGTTTAAACTTCTAACTTGTAGAGTCAAATAATTTACCATAAAAGGTTTACTGTTGTACAATTTTTAACCAACAGTAAACCCAAATCATGATACTTTTCTTTACTCTTTGCGCTTTTCAAATTAAAGAACTATGATACCTCACATGAGTTTTTCCCGGATAAAACAGCAATTTAAGCCATGTAAAATCAACTCCTAACCTTAAAATTATCCGGCTTAAATTAGCCCAACCTACTGATGAAGGAGGAATCATGCCTCAACAATCCCCTAATAAACCCAATGATTTTACCAATTCCACTCAAGCAGCCACAAAAAAGAATGCTCTCCCTGCAAGTAGCCCTACTTCTAACTCTAACCTTGAAGAGTTTGACCGTAAACATGTGTGGCATCCATACACCTCTTTGACCAACCCTTTGCCTACATATTCTATCGAAAGCGCCCAAGGGTGTATCTTACATATGGCTGGGGGCATTGATCTAGTCGACGGCATGTCTTCATGGTGGGCTTGTCTCCATGGTTATGGCCATCCTCACATTACCCAAGCTATTGCCAAACAAGCGGCTTCTCTTTCTCATGTGATGTTTGCAGGTTTAAGACATGACCAAGCTACATTACTATGCCAAAAACTTGTTGCCATGACCCCAAAAGGGCTTGATTACGTCTTTTTAGCCGATAGTGGTTCTGTAGCAGTGGAAATTGCTTTAAAGATGGCTATCCAATGTCAAAGCAGTAAACATCAACAAAAAAATCGCCTGTTAACCGTCAAAGGGGGCTATCACGGTGACACCTTAGGTGCCATGGCGGTAACAGACCCTGACGGGGGGATTAATACAGTCTATGCCAATTACACCCCACAGCAATTTTTTATCGAACGCCCACGCATAAAGTTCAATGAACCATGGCAAGAAGAAGCCATGACCCCACTTAGAAACATGCTGGCTACTCATGGGCACGAAATTGCCGCCTTTATTTTAGAACCTATTGTTCAAGGCGCAGGTGGCATGTATTTTTATCACCCTGAATACTTACGTGCTGCTCGTAAACTCTGCGACGAATACGATGTACTCCTTATCTGCGATGAAATTGCCACCGGCTTTGGACGCACCGGAGAATTGTTCGCTTGCAATTACGCCGGCATCACCCCTGATATCATGACTCTTGGTAAAGGCCTGACCGCTGGTATGATGACTTTAAGTGCGGTGCTAACTAATGAAAAAGTCAGCCAAGGCATCAGTCAAAGTAGTGCTCGCGTTATGATGCACGGCCCTACATTTATGGCTAATCCTTTAGCCTGCGCTTGTGCTAACGCCTCCATTGAAGTTCTTCAAAGCTATGATTGGCAAAGTAAAGTTAAACATATTGAAAGCAAACTTTTATCGGGTTTAAGCGAACTTAACAAGCATCCAGCGGTAAAGGAAGTTCGAGCTTTAGGGGCGATTGGCGTCGTAGAGCTTCATGCTCCGGTTGATACTGCGCAAATGCAAAAGTTCTTTGTTGAACATGGAGTTTGGTTACGTCCTTTTGGCCATATCATCTACATTTATCCTCCATTTATCATTAGTGATGATGAACTTAATAAATGCATTGAAGCGGTAAAGCAATTGGTACAAACTTTATAAATTTAGTCTAAAAATAAACCAGCCTTAAAACGCCTTTAACTTGCGTGTTAAGACTGGTTCTTTAACGCTTAATAAACCAAACAAAAGACCTTTGTTTGACCTTTACTTGTACTTGACCTTTCTTATAGCCTAGCATTTTAGCTAACGACAATTTGGGCTTGCTACCACCTTAGTAATAATCTTATTATTCCATTCAACCTGCCAAGCAAACATATCTAAGCGTCTAATCAACTCCTGTGTTTCAGGAGTGCGACAGGCCGAAGAGTAAAGGTTTTGGAGCATATTAGCCGCTTTGTCCACTGCTAATTCTTCACTCATGTTCGAGGCTAACGGGGTGTACTTAAGAGTTAAAATCAAACTTGATTTACGACCTAACTCCGCTTTACTCATCGCAAACTCAGGCGTAATCTGATTAGGAATTTGAGCTTGCATTACCGGAAAAATAAATTTTTCTAGATAGCGACGAGTATAAACGCCATCTTCACGAATATTATTACGCACTTCACTTGCTGGCGCAGCAGGGTTTTTACGACAGTAAGAATTATCGATTGAGTATTCCCCTAATTTCTCTCCCACACTATCGGTATAAATAATGCGCAAGCTACCTCTCGGCGTTAAAGCTTTTTCCGCAACTGAGTTAAGCATTTCCCCGTTACAAAAAAACGCCGAAGTAGAAAGTGGCAAAATATTTTTTACCATCCGCAATAAAGCATCATTTTGTTGCGCTTTAATGCGTGGATCTAGGCTTTCCATAACGACGCGGTAATCATTTTTATGCGCCCCTTCAGCTAAAATCGCAACGCGTTTAAACATTTGATTCTTAAGAGGGATCTGTTCTTCTAACTCAGTTAAAACCGATGCTTGTGACTGCGTCTCTTGGGGAGAAGATTGACCACAAGCTACACAAAGCGAAGCTCCCATAAATAAACATAATAGCGTATATTTCATTGGCTCAACCTTCCTTGTACATACAACCATGTTTAACCATACTACACAAAATATTTAAAGAATCGGTAAACTTTTATGAGCGACTAAGGCAAAGTTTTAAGTATTCCAAAGTTTAGCTAGTTCTGACTTAAAAAGTTTGGTTAGCTGAGGCTTAAAATTTTCGGAACTTAACTTTCCCGAAGTATCTGGTTTGTTTTCTGATGGACTTCATTTTAGGCTACGTACATCAATTTACGTGCCCCCAAAATCAAAAAAACATGAGATTAAAAAATCTCATGTTTTTAATTTTAGTATTTTTAATTTTAGTATTTAAAGAATAAAGGCAACCTTAGCTTAGATAATTACCAACTCCCCTTCGATAGCTCCAGCTTGGGATAAAGCTTCAAGCACACTCATTAAATCCCCTGGTGCCATCCCTACTTCGTTGATAGCGCGGACTAATTCATCTAATGTAACCCCAGTATCAAGCTTAAACATTTTGCCCTTGGCTTCTTGAACATTGATACTACTATTTTGCACGGTAGTTGTTTGCCCATCGCTAAATGGTGCCGGCTGAGAAACCATTGGGTTTTCTTTAATGGATACTGTAAGACCACCATGAGTAATTGCAACTGGACGTAATTTAACGAGCTTGCCAATCACAATAGTCCCTGTTCTAGAATTGACGATAATCTTAGCCGCTTCTTCACCTTGTTCAACGCTAATGTTTTCTAGTTGTGACAAAAATTTGACACGTTCACTTGGATCTCTTGGCGCTGTTACTCTAACAGACACTGCATCAACAGCCAGAGCCGTATCGCGCCCATAGCTCATATTGATGGCATCGGCTAAGCGATTAGCAGTCGTAAAATCTGCTCGTTTTAAGTTAAAAGTAATGGTGTCACCAATATTAAACGAAGTTGGTACTTCTCGTTCAACTGTGGCCCCATTGGCAATTCGACCAACAGTTGGGGTATTAACCACCACCTTAGAACCATCAGCCCCTTCAACCCCGAGGCCTGAAACTACTAGTGAACCTTGAGCTAAGGCATAAACTTGCCCATCAATACCTTTAAGCACTGTTTGTAACAAAGTGCCACCACGGAGGCTCTTAGCTTCACCAATAGCTGAAACTGTAACGTCGATAGTTTGACCCAGTTTGATGAATGCAGGTAATTCTGCATGCACCATCACCGGAGCCACGTCCTTAATCTTTGGCTTGGTTCCCTCAGGTACCTTAATCCCAAAGTTATTAAGCATCGTTCTGAAGCTTTGCTCGGTGAAGGCATTATTCTTTTCCCCAGTCCCAGGAAGTCCCACCACAAGTCCATAGCCGATAAGCTGATTAGTACGCATACCTTTAACATCAGCAATATCCTTAATCCTGGCAGCCTCAGCCGGCACAGCGGTTAGTAAAACTACAACACAAAACAGGGTAGAAAATAAAGTATTGAGAAAAGATTTCATGGTCTTCACCTCGCCAAAAAACTGTCAGTTCGACATTTGTTAAATATACTGCAAACCGTGTGCCAACTTTTAACTATTAATGTATCTTTTTTTCAATTTACTTATAAAAAACTTTTTCGTGTTGCTTGGCTTCGCAATAATCCATCTTTGGTTGGCTAAAACTTACTCAATCTCAAACCAACACTTAATTAGCCTCCCCAAAAACAAAAAAGAGCTCAAGGAGCTCCTTTTTCTAGATAATTAAACAGATATTTGATAATCAATTAGATATTTGACACTTTAAATTTAAACCTCACGGCCTAAACTTAACTACACGCCATTAAAATGGCATCCACTTGCTATTAAAGAATCTAGTTAACCAGCCTTTTTCGGCAGCATTAGCAAAGTCTCCAGTTCCACCGTATTGGATTCGAGCGTTAGCAATTTTTTGAGATGAAACCGTATTGTCTGCGTTTACGTCTTCTGAGCGTACAATACCAGTGATTCTAATGTATTCATTACCATTAGTGAGCATCACCCACTTTTCGCCTCGAACTACCAAGCCACCATTAGCTAAAACCTTCACTACGCTTACTGAAATATTACCCCGTAAACTATTGCTCTGTGAGGCTTTAGCTTGCCCCTTAAAGCTTTGGTCGGAGCTCATCCCAGCCTGAGTGGAATAACCATTTATGGAAACTGGGCGACCACCTAAACTAAGTGGCGTTAGATTTGTGCTCCCTTCTTTGGAGCTATCATTACTAGTGTTTTTAGAAGCTGAGGTAGATTCTTCTAATTTCACGCTAATGATATCCCCAACGCGATGGGCTTTAATATCAGTGTAGATACTATCGACTCTAGAATTAGCAAAAATAGAACCATCGGGCACGACATCAACCACTTGTTCTTCTGGCATAGCCGGAGCAAAGTTTGGATCATCGGGTTCAGGATCCATCATTTGAGCACAACCATTTAATCCTAGCATAATGATAGTAGCACCACACAAGACCTGTAAGCTCTTCATCTCTCATCCTCCAATCCGACAATACGTTAGACCACCGTAAATCCTAGAACCAATTAAAGCGTAACATTTTATTCTTTAAAGCGCCGTGATCAACTTTTATATACCGGCAATTTTATGCCGGTACTTTGGCCTCAACCCCAAAAACTAATTACAAACGTTGAGTCAAAGCCCCCATCATTTCGTCGACGGTTGAAAGGACCTTAGAGTTCATTTCGTAAACACGTTGTGCGGTAATTAGATTGACTAATTCTTCAGTTACATTTACGTTAGAAACTTCGAGCGCACCTTGGCTAATTTTGCCAACCCCATCAGCCCCGGCGATCCCCTGAATTGGTGCCCCTGAAGCTTGAGTTTCTGCAAATAAATTCTCCCCAATCGGTTCAAGCCCGGTTTCGTTGACAAAGGTAGTAACTGTAAGCTGCCCTACTACTTGCGCTTCAGCTTCAGCACTAGTAGCAATACTAACTTGACCATCGCTAGAAACAGAAATGCTCTTAGCATTTTCTGGCACTTGGATTTCAGGAAGTAAGGGATAACCACTCCCCACAGTTACAATAGTACCTTCTTCGTTTAAGGTAAATTGACCATTTCTTGTATAGCAAGTAGTCCCATCTGGCATCTGAATTTCAAAGAAACCACGACCATTGATCATAAGGTCAAGTGAATTACCTGTAGTATTAACGTCACCTTGAGAAAATTGTTTTTGGGTAGCTACAACTTTAGTCCCCGCCCCAAGCATCAAGCCAGATGGCAAAGTAGTATCAGCAGACGATCTCCCCCCAGGCTGATTTACGTTTTGGTACAACAAGTCCTCAAAAATAGCACGCCCCTTTTTAAAGCCAACAGTTGAAGCGTTCGCTAAGTTGTTTGATGTAACAGAAATATTGGTCTGCTGAGCGTCTAAGCCACTCTTACTAATCCATAATGCTGAAAACATAATAACTACCTCTCAATATCGAGTTAAGACAAGCGCAGCAAACTAGTCTGGCTTTCATCTATATCTTTAGCCGTTTCCATGAGCTTGAGCTGCATGTCGAACTGGCGTTGCAATCTAATAAGTGAGGTCATTTCCTCAACTACATTCACATTACTACTTTCAAGCACCCCACCTAAAAGTTCCACTTCTGGATCTTGAGGTACATTATTGTAAATATCGTTTCTTGTTAAGGATGAACGGAATAAACCATCGCTTCCCTTAACCAAAGTTTTTGGGTCAATTTTTACTAATTTAATTTGCCCAAATTCTTCGATAACTTCAGGCCCAGCCCCTTCTGGGCGGCCACTAATCACGCCATCTTTATTGATTTGAATCTTTTCAAGAGGCATTGGTAAAACAATTTCCTCGCCTTCAGGACTTAGGACTGCTAACCCAGAAGAGTTACGTAACACCCCATCGGCATCAATTTGCAAGCTCCCATTTCGAGTGTAACCTTCTTGCGCATCGGTTCCTTTAACTGCAATAAAACCATCGCCTTTAACACATACGTCCAAAGCGCGACCAGTAGTCATTACTGTCCCTAAATCTAAGTTATAGCCAGCGCGTTCGGTCATGGAAAAAGCGCGACTTTGTAAGCCTTCGCCATAAACATTCATAGCACGAGCCTGCCCTAAATCAGCTTTAAAGCCGGTAGTTGAGGCATTTGCCAAGTTGTTGCCATGAACAGAAATACCGTTAAAGTTTTCTTTGGCGCCTGACATGGCTATGTAAAGCATCTTATCCATTTGTAAATCCTCCGCATTTAGGCGTGTGCTTTACATGTTGCAAACGTCATGCCAATAGTAAAACCCTCTCCCTTTAAGTTAACCAAGAAGCTAATAATTTTTAATTTTCCCCCAGTCTTTGCCCATTTTCGCTTCTAAAAATTTACTACTTACTCATTTGGTTTTATCTTTTTTAAGTTTTTAACAAAACTTAAAGCCCTTTATATACAAGGCTTTTACATCCTTCACTCTCCCATCTCTATGAACCAAGCTTAAACTATCCCCCCTCTAGGCCACCTCTCTTTAGCATCTTGGATTTTAAATAAACTTACTTCAACCCAAATCGTTTTGTCCATGGCCTCGCTTTTTACTTCTGCTTTTGAAGCACAACCTTGCCAAAAAAACGACAAAAATAAAGGAAATAGCACTTTCGTACCATTCCCTATGCCAAAAATCCGCCGCCATGATTTCATGAACCTTGGTCATGAGGAGAGCATGCCCGTCATCCTCAAAACCATGGCGCCTTATACTAAGTTTTATCTAATGTTGAGAATACTATCCATTACAGTGTTGTTAACTTCAAGTGCTCTAGAGTTAGCTTGGTAATTACGCTGCGCGGTAATAAGTTCAACTAACTGTGAAGCCAAATTGGTGTTAGAAGACTCCAAAGCTGATGATTGCACCGAACCACAAGTCCCAACCCCAGCTTGAGATGGTACAGCACTGCCTGAATTTAAAGAAGCACGCCAGCTAGTATCTCCAATCTGAGTTAACCCCTGAGGATTTGGAAAGTTAGCCAAAGCCACCATCCCTAAAGTAGCAGTGGTCCCGTTAGAATATGAAGCACTGACTAGCCCCTTCTCGTCGATTTCAACATTAGTAAGCTGACCTACAGTCGAACCATCCTGCTTTAACCCATCAACAGAGAAAGAAGTCCCACCATACATGTGAAGTTCATCAAAGGCAAATTCAATAGTTTGAGTTTGATTTGCCCCTGCTGGAATAATATCCGCACGTTTATTCCCACCTACACTTTGGCCAAGTTCTATTGTTTTAATGGTAGCTGGGATCATCCCCGTCACAGTATTGGTGTTTACATCTTTTTTAACGTTACCTTCACTATCAAAAACAATAGTTGCTGGACTTAAAGTCTGACCGGCAAGGCTTGAAGAAGCGCCAATCTCAACCTTATTTTTATCAGCTACCCCTTGAATGTCAGCATGTTTATCATCGATAAACATGAACATCTTCCAAGTATTGGCCCCGGAGGTATTAGTTTCAGCTGAGTTTTGATGGTTAACATCTTTAAGAAAGTAATAGGTTGCAGTATGAGATTCACCTAAAGAATCATATACTTTAACCGAAGTTGAAGCCGCATAAGTTTTGGAGTCATTTGGGTCAAAAGCTTTTGGATCTTGATATTCAGAAGATGCCGGCAAAGTCATGCTGGCATTGACCTTGGTGGTTTCTTCTGGAGAACCTGCAGTATCAGGAATCTTAAGCGCATGAGTAGAATCAAGGCTGATTGACTTTACAGTCCCGTCCTTATTCACATCATAAACCTGCAAATAGCTCCCCATGCTATTGGTAACATAACCACTTTCATCACACTGGAAAGCCCCTGCACGAGTAAAGGTACGATCAAGTGAATTGTTATCTGGAGCTAAAACAAAGAACCCATCGCCTTTGATTGCTAAGTCCAAAGCTGAAGTAGTGGTGTCGATTGAACCAGAGTTAAACTGCTGACTAACAGCTGCGGTCTGCACACCGTTACCAACTACAGTTCTAGTATCAGTAAAAACAGAGCTGGAATAAACATCAGCAAATTCAGCACGAGAACCTTTAAAACCAATAGTGTTAACGTTAGCAATGTTGTTTGCAGTAACGTCGAGGTGTTTTTGGGCAGCGTTGATACCACTTACAGAAATACTTAATGACATACGAACTCTCCTTTCGCTTGTCGCGCTCTCGTTATCTTTGGGATACCCTAAGGTATTTATAAAACAACGAAGCGACAGTTATATCGGGACTATATAAATGATGCCAAAAATTCATCATCATATAGCTTCTTGATATCAATCTTGCAAACGGTGTGCCATGTTTATAAAACAGCTATAAAGATTTACTTTAACTTAGGTTTTATGCTCTAAATACCAACATTAATCACAAAAACAAACCATGTCTTTAAAAAGACGCCCTGGCTCTTTTTATCTAAAACCTAAGCCCTACAAGCCTTAGAGCTTAAAGGAACTTACTTTGTAAACCTAGGCTCTATATCCTTATTAAAAACCGCTTATTTTCCGCTTTTTCCCTAAAAATACTTCTATTACCGCTTAACTTTGCCTCCGGCAATAAATCGACGGTAAATTTATGCCTCTAACGCTTCCGCTTGCCAAAGAACAGTCACGGATTACTGACAACTCTTACTCTTCCTAGGAAAAACCATATTAAAACGTCTAAAGTTCCGTAATCAACGCTCTAAAAGCCCCATAGCGTGGCAGCTTCTTTGGTCTTTGCTACTCCCCCAATTTTCTCTTAGGCTCAACCTAAAAATATCCACCGGGTCACAAAATAAAAGGGGCTTGCCACCTTTTGGTCGCAGCCCCCTTTTTGTTTTCTCTCTTTTTGGATCTTTTCTAATTCATCACTTTAAAAGGTTTGAATCGACTTTAGAACCTTAATTATTTTGTAATTATCTTTATTATTTAATCACTGTATTAAGCCACGCATTATGTGGTGAAGGTGACATCCTCCCCCACCTATAGAGGTGGGGGACTTCTTGCCGAGTTCTGTTAAATACCACCGATATTCTTAACTTCGTTCATTTTCAAGGTGCCACCACCTAAAAGGTTGAGTACTGTGCCATCTAAACCTTGACCAAGACTTACACTTGAAACTTTAGCATAAGCATATACCGGAACGGTTGAACTAGTGCCATTAACCCTACCACTAACACTATAGCTATAGTTCCCAGGTTTAACTTTAGCCCCTGTTGAATCAGTTCCATCCCAATAAAGGTTGATATCACCTGAACCATCCCCAATCTTTATGGAATTGATAAGACTACCATTAGCATCAGTGATATTTAACACCATATCCTGCGCCCCTTCGCCAGCCTTAATCGCAAACTGAGAAGCTTCCACCCCATCAAAATAGCCAGTGTTACCAGAAAGCTGCACTTCTTGACCAACCAAACTTGAAGCCATTAAAGCTTGAGATGAAGTTACGCTATTACTTAAGCTAGTTGCGGTATCGTTTAATGATGCAATCCCGCTAACCATATTCATCTGAGCCAACTGAGTCACCATCTGTGAATTATCCACAGGGTTTGATGGATCTTGGTAAGACAACTGAGTAGTCAACAAACTTAAAAACTCTTCCTGCCCCAAGGCATCATTTGGTTTTTTAGTAGTACTAGCACCAGCCGTACCGGCACCGCTTGTGGCGGTTAAACCTAAATCTGAATATACGGACATATCAGTATCTCCTAATTATTTAACTGTTCTTGCCAAGACGCAGAGTTTGAAGCAGCATTTGTTTTGCACTATCAGCCACCTGCACGGAAGTTTGGTAAGAACGGCTAGCACTCACCATATCCGCCATTTCTTCAACCGGATTGACATTTGGACGATAAATATAACCATCACGATCTGCTAATGGATGATTAGGCATGTATTCCTTAATCGCATCAAGAGTTGATTCTGTAATGTTTTCAACTTCAACTGAAGCACTACCAGCGTCACGAGTAGATTGCATAGCATCTTCATACACAGTGGCAAAAATTGGCCGTCTAGCCCGGTAAGTTGTCGCCGAACTTGAACTAACACTATCGGCATTCGCTAAATTTGAAGCTGTGGTATTTAATCTTACAGATTGAGCAGACATCGCTGAACCTGCAATATTCATAATATTAAAGAGACTCATAACCTAACTCCTATTCCCCAGCTAAAACACTACGCAAAGTGTTAATACGGCTATTTAGGAATTCAAGTGTGGTTTGGTACTCCAAGCCATTTTCCATATAAGCCATACGTTCAATATTGATATCAACTGTATTGCCATCACCTGTATCTGGCTGATAACTTTCACGAAACTTAATAGTTCCGCCATCGAAGCCATTATTTACGTCAATATGACGGCTGTTAGTAGCGGTTAAATTAGTCCCGCCTGTACTTTTTAATTTCGCCTCAGCTAAAGCAGATTTAAAATCAAGGTCTTGAGCCTTGTAGCCTGGAGTATCTGCGTTGGCGATATTACTAGCAAGGATTTCAGCTCGAGCAGATCTTACTTTTAATGCATCTGCATGAACGCCAAAAATTGAATCTAAACCTAAACCCATAGCAGCCTCCCGACAAAAATCTGACATAAATGCTGTGTTGAGATAATATGCAGATTTCATGCCATTGTTTTAACAACTTCCCCAAATAACATCGAAAAAGCGAAAAAGCATAAGATTTACAATTTGGCATCGGGATAAAGTCAAGGTAACCACGACCTACCCCAAATATATCTCCATACATTAGATGGTTTGTATATGAGCGAATTAGTTAAACGTAGCTATCGGAGTTTAAAGTTAAATTTTAAACGGAGTATAAAAATCAATTGACCTAGGGGGGGGGGGGAATCAAGTTACTTAAGGGATTAGCCACTAGCTTACAACATTAAAACCACTAGCAACTAGAAATTTGTTCACCTCTTGCCAAGCAAGAGGTAAAAAAAACTATTTATTTAGCGAAAGTTTGGAGGCCGTAGAACTTGCAATCGATGTGGTTGCAGTCGTGGTAGATGGTACTACCAAAGGCGTATTTAAACCAAATTCTTGGCCAAAATTAAGAGGCAAAACTCCCGGTTTGCGTCTAAATGCCATGCCTGGATTAAAACGCACCATTTCTAAATAATCATCTAAATTAAGGTTATTGATGTATTCAGAACTTCCTAAGAACAAATACCCTCCAGGATTTAAACACTTAACCATCCCGGCAATAATTCGTCGCTTGATATCAGGTGAAAAATAAATAAGAACATTACGACAAAAAATGATGTCAAAACGCCCTAAGATCGAAAAGTTATCCAAGAGATTTAAACGTTTAAAAGTGACTAAACGGCGGACCTTTTCTATTATTCGGTGTTCACCATCCATATTTGGACATTTTTCAAAGAAAGTTTGGCGACGTTCAGGACTCAAACCACGAGACAGCGCAAAACTGTCATAGATACCTGCGCGGCAAATATCAAGCATGGAATCTGAAATGTCAGTCGCTGTAATGCTAACACGAGCCCCACCTGGGATTAACATCCGAGGAATACTTTCAAATAGAGTCATCGCAATAGAATAAGGTTCTTGACCAGATGAACAGGCGGCTGACCAAATTCGAATATTATGATTACCTTGCGCCAAATTAGGTAACAATTGTTCTTTTAAGATAGTGTACGGATAAACGTCACGAAACCACATGGTCTCATTGGTAGTCATAGCATCAACCACCAAGCTATTTAAGACTCGATCATGCGCTGTTACGACCCGATTTAACATTTCGTCCATCGATTTAAAACGCAATTTTTTGCGTAACGTAGACAAACGGCTTCGTACTAAATATTGCTTGTTAGCTCCAAGCACAATTCCGCATTGCTTTTCCAAAAATGTGCCAAAAAGTGCATACTTTTCATCACTTATTTTATCAAGCTCATCTACGGTCATATTTGACATTTAAAACTCCAAAAACGTCAAAAGAAAAAATATACCTAACTCAATTACCACCAACCAATTGTTAGGTCTAATGTTAGAACATGGCTTTGGGCCGGCAAACCTAGTAAAACAAAGGGCCTTGAACAACTTAAGTCGCGCAATTAAAATTGTACCATTTATATTGTTTTAATGCCCATGTTACTAAGTTCTATTTTTTCATCAATTCTTTTACAGCTTTCGCTAATTCATCAGGATTAAACTTGGCAATAAAGTTATCTGCCCCAACCTTCTTCACCATAGCTTGGTTAAAGACCCCACTAAGCGAAGTATGAAGTACGATTTTCATATCCTTTAAATCCGGATCCTGACGGATTTTAGCCGTTAAAGTGTAGCCATCCATTTCCGGCATTTCAATGTCAGAAATCAAAAGCCCAATTTGTTCACCAATCGGCCCTTGGGCACTCATTTCCTTTAACATATTAAAAGCTTCTAGCCCGTTTTGCGCCAATACCGCTTCAAGCCCAATGGATGCTAAAGCTCTTGAGACTTGCTTGCGCGCCACCGATGAATCGTCAGCCACCATAACTTTTCTCACCGGAGCTGGAGCACCTTCTTGTGCTTGGGCTTCTTTAGCCTTGTTTTCAATATCAGATTTAACTTCTTCTACGATCTTTTCGCTTACGGTGGTAACAATTGGGGAAATTTCATCAAGAATCTTTTCCACATCGAGAATTTCCACCAATTCACCATCAACTTCAGTAACTGCAGTTAGATAGTTAACTTTTCCCATCCCCTGAGGAGGAGGTAAAACTTTACTCCAATCAAGATTGACAATTCGTTCCACGCCCCCAACTAAGAAGCCTTGAACTGAACGGTTGTATTCCGCAATTATAATAAAACCACTTGCAGCATCCGTAGTCCTATGGCCACCAATAGCTCGGGCTAAATCGATAACAGAAATGGTTTGTCCACGAATGTGAGCCACCCCACTTACGAAGCGATGCAAACGTGGCATTGAGGTCAAATGCGGACATTGCAACACTTCACGCACCTTAAAAACGTTAATCCCATAACGCTGATTCGTGCCAGGCAAACGAAACAATAGAAGCTCTAGACGGTTTTGTCCCACAAGTTCTGTAAGCTGATTAACGGAATCTAATACGCTAGCCATAAAGCCTCCAAAAATCCCTTTGAATTATGAACTTATAATCCCAAGGGCCAAAAATACACCAAAACCCATTCATAATACATACGTTTATAACAGGCTCAAATTTACCTTAGAACATACTTCACATTAAGTTATGCACAATCTAAGTTCCTAAACAATAATGTTAACAAGGAAAAAATTAACGTTTAGTAAAAAAGAATTTAGATCTATTGATTTACGCGTACCAAAGCTATTACTAACGCAAACAAAGCTAGTCGACCCAGTAATAAACTACTTATTTTTTGTCAATTGTTGTTTCTTGCCAATACTTAGACAATTCCTAGACTATTATTCTATTCTTTTATTCTTTTATTCTTTGTTAAGTATGTATAAACGTCCAAAATTCGACGTCTTCTAAATATCATAAACCAAGACCGTGAAATTTAAGACAATCCTAGATTACTATATGTAAAATAGAGTTAGAAACAGCTTTCATTTCACGCTCTGATAATCATAATTGACGTAAATAATGACATTTTTACTTTACCAATAAAACAACCGGGACGTAAATTTTCAAAATGAATAACAATTTTGACGCTTTAAAATTTCGAATTGTGACCAAAGTCGAACTACTAAAAACTTCACTCACGCGCATTGTAGTAGCCTTGCCTTTAAGTGCAATTTTCATCTTTAATACAACAATTTGCCTTGCAGATGAAGAATATAATCGTCAATTAGAAGAACAGGCTTATGACTTTATTTACGACTTGGCCCAAGAAGAAATTCAGCCCGACGAAAAAGTTGAAATCGAACTGAGCAAAATATCAAGTGGCACTAATTACCCAATTTGCGAAGGTGAACTTAAATTTGAAAACGCCGGCGGTAAGCTAAGACGCAATAATTCCGTTAAGGTCGCCTGCCGTAGTGAAACTACCCCTTATTATTTTTATTTAAGCGCTAGAGTTACGGTCTCTGCCCCTTTTGTCACCGTCATCAATGCCGTACCTCGAGGGACCGTGCTTACAGCTGATAATCTCACTATCGATTACATGAATAAGGTCTTAGACCGCGGCACCGCTTTTACCGATCCGGCTGAACTTGATGGAGTTCGCACCAAAAGAGATTTAAAACCAGGCTCACCCATTTCCAAAAATCAAATTTGCGTTATCTGCCGAGGAGATGAAGTCTTTATCGAAGCAAGTCACGGAGCTCTTAGTGTTAAGACCAAAGGGGAGGCTATGCAAGATGGTTCTTATCACGAAAAAATTCGAGTCAAAAATCTTAAATCTGGAAAAGTGGTACGGGGAGAAGTTTTAGACCACGAAACTGTTAGCGTTATTTCACACTAGCAAAAACTCTTAAAATAGAGTTAAATTCTATTTAAACCACCGTTTTTATTAAAAATAATTGTTATTTTACCCCAAGCCAACATTTACCAAGAAACCGAATTTGGTAAATGTTTATCTACTAATACGCGCTTAATTTCCAAAAGTATTTTAGCCACAAAATTTTTAACTTTTTTTTGCAAAAAAAACTTAAGATTTTTGTAATTTAGCCGATAACAGAGCAAAGGCCGAACATGACGGTTATAATAAATTAAAAAAGAGAGAAAGGCAGGTATATATCATGGCTACTATAGATTTCAATAAGAGCTACGCTCAAAACCAAATAAACAGTACCAAACTTCAGGATTTAAATCGCACTCAAAACGCAGAATTAGCAAAGGTTAATCAAGCCAAAGCTAAAACTACTGCTGGTGTTGGTGAAAATGTGGCGCGTTCAAGCGCAGATGCTGTAATCCTCACCGATACCGCTAAAAAATTAAATGCCGCTCAAGAACGCGCTAAAAACGCTAGTGGGGTTGATAATAGCAAAGTTGCAGCCCTCAAAAAAGCTTTAGCCGATGGCACATACAGTATTGATTACCAACGTTTAGCTTCTAACATGGTAGCTTCAGAATCCGAACTTAATTCTATATTCGGTTAAAGTTGCTCCTACGCCATGAGCTAAACTATGCTTTGACCTGCCTGCCTTAAGGTCAAAAGTTTTATAGGTAAAGCTCGGTTAAATAGATTTGCCTTTTTCTCCCTCAGTCTAAAGCCAAGACTGAGGGATTTTTATTTCTAAGAGCTACTTTTAGTCGCATTTTCAACGTTTTATTCTTTGAATTTTATCCTTTAAACGCAAGAAACATGTAAGATAACATAAGCTTTGTTATTTTCATTTTATAGCTCCATAAAATGCTTTAGGAAACTTAGATTGCGCTTATCAAACGCGTAACAAGATCCTAGAATCATTAGCATATTTACCAAAGTTATTAACATTTATTTCAAACTCTAAATTACTTGTAAAAACAGGACTTACTTATGGCTGAACGCGCTTTAATTGAGATACTCAAATGCCAAGACGAAATTCTCAATAAATTAAAAAAAGTTCTAGAACAGGAATATGCGGTACTCTCTGAACGTAAAGCCCTAGAACTTAATGCTATTAATGAAGAGAAGTCTAAACTTTTACTCGAATTGCAGACTAATGATCAATCCATTCGTTGCCACAGTGAACGTGACCGTTTAAAAAACGATTACGATAAATTCCGCATCATATTAACTAAGAAATTAGCCGACGTCCAAAAACAAAACGAAGTAAACGGGCGGTTAGTAGATCTTAACTTAGCAGCTAATCGTCGCTTAGCGCAAGCCCTCATTGAAATTAGAGATCGTAACACTATGACTTACGACAACAAAGGCAATCAAAACGCCATCCGTGGCAAACATTTTAACTTTGAAGCCTAAATTTATGGGGCGATACATTGGCTTTTTGGGGCTTAACTCTCCTCCGTTTGGCCGGCAAATTATATTAACGCCACCAAACACTATAAGACATCACAAAATAAGACCTAACAAAAAAACCTTGGTTTAACCACCAAGGTTTTTTGCTTTTTTACGTTAGTCTTTTTACTTGTTTTAAGCTTTAGCTAGGATTTAAACACTTAAAATCAACGTAGCTTAGACTATCTGACTGCTCCCACGGGCAAGTCCGTGGGGTTCTGATTGCCAAGTGTAGCTTGTAATCGTACACCATTTTCAGGCTTTGGAGTTACAAGTGTAAATCTGTTTGAATCAGGACTTTTATTACCAAAGAGTCCTACGACCACATTAGCGGTAAATTTCTGTCTTACGACAAGGAAGTACAGTCTATCTTCCTAACTAACTACAGAGCCCCGCGCATTTTATAGATATCGTAAAGCACCCTGCTATCTAACTCCAACTCTGTCACATACATGTTATTTATTGGGTATGATCGAACGACCCGCGCCCCTTTAATCAAACCTGCAGTACGTGCTTTAAGACGGTTGTTTTGCTGGACATTGTCTTTTAAATCTGTATCCGCGATAAGATTCTGCCCAAATACTTGTTCACTTAGTTCGCGGTAAGCGTCTAGTTTAGAAGCCCGCATAGCTTGTAAGGTTCTATCATCTCTCGTCGGACCAGGTTGACGCGAAATAACAGCATAACCACTAGCTCGATACACCGGATAACGATCTGGAGTTTCCACGTCATCGTAACGCATTAACTCTAAAGTATCACAAGCCGTAAGTAAGGCTCCAACTCCCAAGCATAAAACTGCTAAAATCATTAGCTTTAACTGTTTTAACATGCGATCCTCCTACTTTCTATCGTATTGACTTTGGCCACTAGCATCTCTTACTAACAGCCCCCCAACGCCCATAGTAGAAGCAGGATATGTAACAGCTTCATAACAATCCTTGTGGCATTTAGATACCGTTCCACTACCTTGAGCACAGGCCGTGCAGGCTCCTTCACCTGTATAACTAGCTGAATTATTTTTTACAGGTGGAACTTTATAAGCTATAACTTGGTTATCAGGTTCATTAGTCACAACAGGAGCATCACGGTTAGTTAAACCTTGTTTATTTAGTTTTTTAGTTCTAGCCTTAGTTTTAGTGGCGTAAGTTCCTTTTTTAGTATTAGAAGCTTTATTCGCAGTTACACGTTTAAAACTCTTTTTTTCACTTTTTACCGCCGGCTGTTTATTTAAAGAAGAATTAGTCGCCACTAAATTGGGAGCTACTGGATAAAGTGGGGATAAACCAGCTAAATTACAAGTCGATGCCCCTGCGCGGTAACATTTAGGTAGCACTTCATATGGAATAAAAAGCTCAGATGAACCTTCAACCACTTGGGTCTTTAGGTTTACTAAACGGGCATAAAGCATTACCCCAGTGTCGTTGCGACTTAAAGTACCACTAAGGACCCGGCTAACATTAGCCTTTGAGGCAAGTTTTTGCCAATTACGACTATAGATATAGTCACCTTCTTTAGTAACTTCCAACCAACCTTTAAGCTTATACTCGTAAACCGGGAAGCCACGTTTATGTAAAGCATTAACAAACTGTTCTGCTAATTCACGCCCTAGCCAATCAGTTTGCTCTAAAGATGACACATCAACGGGAGTGGCAATCGCCACTAATCCTGTTACTGCTCCCGGCCCCATTGAACCCACGACTCGCCCCACTAATCCGTCCGCCATCATAGCTAAACGGGTCGCATCATGTGTCTTTTCCTCTTGGGACGCTTGGCGTGGTGCTGGCGCTGATGTAGATTTAGTCACTGAAGTTGTACATGCACTTAACGCAAGTACCCCAGCTACTCCAAGTGCTACTAAAAATTTACCTTTCATTGCCCACCTCAAATATTGATGTATTCTTTTATATGATACCCTTTAATTCATCCGAACTATATGTTGTTCATCAAAACTGCGGGAAGGTTGCCATAAAATCCATCAGATAAGTGATATATTTTTGGCATTCTGCTCTATGGTACATATAATGCAATAACCATACCGAGTTAAAAATTTTTCACGGAGCGTCAAAACATGAACAGATTATTCAAATCAGCAGCCCTTCTTTTTATGCTTGCCACCGTTCCATGTCAGGCGCAGTGGTATGAAACCGAAGGCACAGCTCAAATTAGGAATGGTGATACGGCGCAAGCCCGCATCAAAGCTACTGATGAAGCCATTCGCCAAGCAATGCTTGAATCTGGTTCTTTTGTTAGTACTACTCAAAATATGACCGATGGCGTTTATGGCGATGACTTTTTTAATATCGCTTCCAATAACAACATCAAACAATATTCCTTGATATCGGAAAAACGCCATAACGGTTTTTTGACAGTCAAAATTCGTGTTTTTATGGATGAAGATCCAACCTCTTGCACGGGCAAAAGTTACCGTAAAGCCGTCATGCCAATTTTATTCGTTTACGGCGAACAACAATACCAAGCAAGTGAAAATGGGCTTGAAGGTATCAACACTTGGCTTACTTCTCAATTCACTCAAGAATTGAAGAACAACCCTACTAATATTACCACTCCGTTCTATAACAAAAACACCGGTATTGATCCGGCTCAAACCAACACTAGTACAGAAAAACTAGCCGCCACTATTAGACATATTGCTCGGACCCAAGATGTACAATTCGTAAGTTTTGGGGTGATTCGAGACCTCGCTAAACACAAAGAAGACTCCTCTTGGCTAAAACAAAATTTCGGTGATGATTACCGGGAAATAAGCTTTGATATCTATGTCTACGATGGACTTACCGCCCAAGAAGTATTCCACTCTAATTATCACCACACCTCAAAATGGGATTTGGGTAATCCGGTCAATCTATATAGCGAATTTTTTGCCCAAAGCGAATATGGTTTTGCCGCGAAACAGCTTATTAAAAAGGCCGCTGCAGATGTATCGAACACCATTTCATGTTTAAAACCAACAGGTCGAGTTCTTAAAACCGATGCCGATGGTTACGTTTACATCAACTTAGGACGTAAACACAAAGTTCGCCAAGGCACTAGGTTTTATTTAGAGCAAAGTTCATACTTTCAAGATAACGACGAATTGCCACGAAACAACCTTGAACGCGCTCAAGCTGTCTACAAAGTGGAAAAAGTTTTTGAGAACACGGCTGTGTTAAAAAGTGTAGGGTTGCCAGACGGCAACATCCAACCTGATGACCTTGCGGTGGCAGAATAACTTCAAGCGATCGCGATCTCAATCAAAACTAGCCACCGGTAGTAAGTACGCATGAATAAAAGAATTTTGTAAAGAATGGCTAAAACAAAGGCT
>UQCV01000024.1 GCA_900539665.1 uncultured Succinivibrionaceae bacterium
ATAGCTATCAAACTTCTTTAGAATTACTCTAATGAGTAATTACGAAGCTCCCACCTCTTTAGGTGGTGAGTAGTTCACAATCAAAGCGTATATGATTATAAGTAGTTTTGTTGATGCGTCTTAGGCCTCATGGAGCATAAGAATCATCTGTGCTTCATGGAGCTAAGCTATTTGGATAAGTCGAGGCTAATTTGGAATAAGGCTTAAGTTTTGAATTTAGCTTAAGCTGTGAACTTAGCTTAATAGACTTGATACCAAGTTCCACGCATGACCAAAACGTATTTGGGAGAAGTTAATGAAGTTTTTAACCAAAATTTTTAGTTGTATCGCCTTAATGGTGTTAGGAGGAGAAGCTTGGGCTGCTCCTCAACATATCTCTATTGGGGAAAGAGATTTTGAAGCAATAACAGCTTTTACAGTTGATACTTCAGTTGATTCTTTAGAACTACCTAATGGGGCCTTTGCTTTGTGGAATCAGAACCCAGTCTACGAAACTTCAGATATGGATTATGATAAGGTTAGCCACGACATCATCGCTTTTTTAAAGCCGATTGGTTATAACCGTGGGGTTGCACTTACTAATAGCATCATGATTAAGAGTCGTAACGGAGCAGGTTCTTGTTTAGCTGATAAGTTTGGGGACTTATATACCGAAGTTACCGATTCCATGGGGAATATTAAAGTGGCTAATTTTGAAGAATGGAAGAGTTATATGTCTAGCCTCAAACAAGATGAATGTGTGCTTAAGGTTGCGCCTGTCTATAACACTAACGTGCGCGCCTCTGTACAGTAAGCACAGTAAGCTTGGAAGACTGCAAAACTTGGTGCGATAACTCTTAAAGGTAAGAGCGTCACAATCTGCCCAAACAAATAACTAAGCCAAGAATTTACGTTCTTGGCTTTTTACTTTCCACTTTCCACAGTATGAGTGTTTCTGTGCAAAAATTAGCGCTTTGTTTCGAAACACCATAATTTAACTGTTTATTTTTGCGCCATGTGTCCGCAAAAAGCCTTAATCCTTGAATCTTAACTTTTATTTAGTTTTATGCCGAGGTACTTTGTTCTATAATAAATTATAAAGAACAACCTAGAACTTCTGTTTAAGCGCCACTTTATTTCGAGTCGTATTGTGCCATGCTAAAAAATTTACCCAACACCCTCACTATTTTACGAATCATTATGATTCCGTTTTTTGTTCTCTTCTTTTTTATTCCAAGCTCATGGAGTAATTTTGTGGCTGCTGCTATTTTTGTGCTTGCAGCTCTTACTGACTTACTCGATGGTTATTTAGCCCGTAAGCTTCAGGTATGTTCAAAGTTTGGCGCGTTCTTAGATCCTGTGGCTGATAAAATTATGGTTTGTACCGCTTTAGTTTTATTAGTTAATTACTTCTCCGTTATGGAAAAAGTTGGAGTTTATAATTACCTTCCTGGCCTGCACTTGGTCGTAACTATCTGTGCCATAGTAATTATTTCTCGTGAAATTGTTATTAGCGCCCTTCGTGAATGGATGGCTGAAATCGGTAATAGAGCCAAGGTTGCTGTAAGCTGGATTGGCAAATGGAAGACTGCTATTCAGATGATTGGGATTACTGGTCTTATTTGGCGTGACGATAGCTTACATAGCTATATCCCAAATTGGATGGTTTATGCGTCAATCGTCGTCCTGATGGTTGCCACTATGCTGACCATTTGGTCCATGGTTAGCTATTTAAGAGCCGGTCTTGGGAGCATGATTACCGCCAAATCCAAAGAAGTCTAAAGTTTTGTGAACTAAAATAGGCTTGATAAGCTTGATAGCTTAAAAGCGTACCAAGTTAAAACATTGGGTTTTACCGCTAAAGCTTAAAACATAAGTTAAGACAAAAGCTAATTCTAATCCTTGAAACCGTAATTTTAAAAGTTACGGTTTTTTTTTGTTTTTAAGCCTAACCTAATTCTAAGTTTGAAAGCCTGTGACAATGTAACTAGGAAATATTAGTTTTGACTTTAAAGTTGGTTGCAAATTTGGTGACCAAATCGGTTACCAAGTGAGCTTTAAAGTGAGTTTCAAAATTGGCTCTTTTTAGATTAAATTATGAAAACTTTTTGTAAAAGTCTAAAAAATAGGGTAAATTGATTTTCCTTAAGTTTTTTTCGGGCAAAAATCCTTTGAAACCTAGCATATTTTTTTTCCTGCGGTATCCTTTAAACGCCACAACAAAAAAGTTCTGCCCTCAAAAACTATAGTCATAGGTTGATGTAGGTCCTTGGAGTAAATTTTAATTGGGATTAGGTTGGCGCTTACGCTTAATACTTGAGCTTTACTTAGTGCTTTAATTAAGAGCTTTAAATTAAGTTTTAGTAGGGGGAAAGCGCTGAATCTTATTTTTCGCTGAACCTTTTTCGTTAAATCCCAAGGTTTGCTGGCATACTCCGTAGTTTATTCATAATCATAGAAAAGATAGTTTAGAGGTTTTGGGTGAAATCTAGTAGTTTTAGTAGCCTACGTATTGTGTTGTCTCGTATGCTCAATAAAGAACTTATTACGCCACGACTTTTAGTGACTGCAGCGATTGCTGGCTGTGTGACCGGTTTGATTTGTTCATTGTTTGAGATCTTGCCGTCAATGCTAGACACGATGCGTGTTATTTGGTTAAACGCATTAGAACTTCCTTTGTGGCAAAAGTTGCTTCTAGCTTTTGGGCTTAGCTTTGTCCTAGGGGCGATAGCTATTTATCTTACCAAGCGTTTTGCGCCAGAAGCTGGTGGCTCTGGAATCCCGGAAATAGAAGGGGCAATGTTAGGGCTACGCCCAGTTCGATGGCAGCGGGTGCTACCGGTAAAATTCTTTGGTGGTTTATTATCCTTAAGTTCCGGCATGGTTTTAGGGCGTGAAGGGCCGTCAATTCAGATTGGCGGGAATTTAGGCATGATGGTGGCGCAGCTATTACGTCTAAAACCGGATGATTGTAAGACCTTACTTGCAGCTGGTGGCGCTGCGGGGCTGGCGAGTGCTTTTAATGCGCCTTTGGCGGGGATTTTATTTGTACTCGAAGAACTACGTCTCCAATTTAAATTCAACTATGCTTCAGTTCAAGGGGTATGCGTGACGGTGCTTTGTGCGGCCATCGTACGCGATCTTATCTGTGGCACCGCTCCAGTCTTTGAGTTGCCAAGTTTTCAGATGGTGGATATTAGCGACCTCTTTTTATTCTTTGTTTTTGGGATTGTAATGGGTGGCTTTGGGGTCTTCTTTAATCGTGCCGTCAATACCTGTCAAAACCTTTACCAAAAGATCTATGGTGGTCGTTTAGGGCGCACGGTGCTTATTGTCGGGGTCGTGGCCGGATGCTTTGGGATCTTGTCCTTAGTCTTCCCGATGGGCGCAGGTTCTGGCATGAGCCTTATTCCTTCTTGGATTATCTCGGATAAGAGCTCTGAGTTTTTACTCGTAGTTTTAATAGTGCGAGTACTTGCGATCTTTTTATGTTTTTGTTCCGGTATACCAGGCGGGATCTTTGCTCCGTCCCTTTCAGTTGGGGCAGTTTCAGGGAGCCTCTTTGGGATGCTACTAGTTAATGCTGGCTATATCAATTTTAATCCAGGTATTATGGCGATCGTCGGCATGGGGACCTTCTTTGCAGCTTCAGTGCGCGCTCCAGTGACCGGGATAATTTTAGTTTGTGAAATGACAAGTAACTTTAATTTCTTGTTGCCAATGTTAGTTTCCGTTTCAACGGCCTCATACGTAGCTGGGATTCTTAAGGGGAGCCCAATCTATACGCAAATTCTTGAAAGAACTCTACGCCTCGGTAATGATGAAAAAGCTTTGGTGGATTTTGAGGCCTTTAAGGATAAGAATAAGCTTTAAAAGCGTGCTATCTTAAACTCGAAGTATAAGTAAGATTTGGTAAGTTAAATGCAAGATGTAAGCTTTGCGCGCGTAACGTTACAGTGTAAGCAAAGCTTAGCTTACAAAACTTTGCTTACAAACAAAGCTTATGAAGCTACGTCGCACGTAGTTGCGACAAAGTCCAAAAAAAAGCCCAAAATGAGACAAGAAAAGGCAGAGGTAAATGACGCTTAGGCGTACCCTCCTCTGCCTTTATCGTGATTAAAACTGTGTTTAGTCAAGTTTTTTTGATTAGGGGTTTATGATTAGATTTTTTTACGGTTAGACTTAACCTTAGCACTTTAAATCTAAGCTTAAACCCAAACCTTAGCTTAAACCTAAAAAAACAAATCCAAATTTGCCAATTAGCCAATTGGCAAATTAACCAAAAATTTAGGCCTAAACTTTACTGTTAGTGGTTAATGATGTGGCTTTTTCGGGTGCCCGTGGCAACAACCGCAATCTTCAAACCCAGCTTGCATTTGAGCAAATTCGGCATCGATATCCGCAAGCGCAATACCGTTTTTTTGCATCAGTTGCATTACAGACTTTAAGAGATTAGCAGCATGTTTTTTGTCGCGCGCAGTCTTAAATTCAGCCAAGGCGTTTTCAAGTTCGCTATCAGGTTCGTTTGCTTTGCTCGCCTCAAAAAGCGCTAAATTTTGGGTTGGAAGGAGTGGGTGTCCTTCAAAGCAACTTTCGTTACCAAGGTGGCAGGTTGGACCAACCGGATCGACGGCGGCTAAGAGGCAGTCGTCATCACAATCAGAAGTTAAAGCTTTGCAGTTTAAATAGTGATGTGATTCTTCACCTTTAGTCCAAAGGCGTTGCTTGGTGCGGCTAAAGAAAGTAACTTTACCAGTAGCTAAAGTCTTTTCTAAAGCTTCACGGTTCATAAAACCCTGCATCAAGACTAAACCTGAGCGGTAATGTTGCACGATGACTGGAATCATGTGTTCACATTTTTCCCAATCGAGGTCATCGATCTTAAAATTAGTACAAATCTCAGTCACGAACGGCTACTCCTTCTGCTCTTAAGTATGAGCGTAGCTCTTGAATATGGATTAACCCTTTATGAAATACTGACGCCGCTAAACAACCGTCAGCTCCGGCCTGTTTAAAGCCATCTCTAAAGTGTTCCATCGTCCCAGCGCCACCAGAGGCGATAAGTGGTACATGGCACAAGCTTCTAATCAAACTTAATTGCTTGAGGTCGTAGCCTTGACGCATCCCATCTTGGTTCATCATGTTAAGCACGATTTCACCGCAACCACATTCTTGGACCTTTTGGACCCAATCAGGAGTTGTCCAATTAGTGACGAGAGTTTTCTTTTCATCGCCGGTGTATTGCTTGACAAGATAGCGGTCGGTGGCTGCATCGTAATAGGAGTCAATCCCACAAACCACGCACTGAACGCCAAATCTATCTGCTAAACGAGTAATTAGGGTTGGATCCGCTAAAGCAGGAGAGTTGATAGAAATCTTGTCCGCCCCATACTCTAAAATACGAGCAGCGTCTTCAACGCTCTTGATGCCACCTGCAACACAAAATGGAATATCAATAACTTCAGCGACGCGACTAACCCAGCTCTTATCAACTACACGGGCATCAGAGGACGCAGTGATATCGTAAAACACGAGTTCATCAGCGCCTTCTTCGGCGTAACGCTTAGCAAGGTCAACAATGCCACCCATGATTTCATGGTTACGGAATTGGACCCCTTTAACTACGACGCCATCTTTAACGTCAAGACAAGGAATTATGCGTTTGGCCAGCATGCTATAGCCTCCTTCACAGTGAATTTACCTTCGAGTAGGGCTCGACCTAAGATGATACCACGAGCTCCGCTGTCACGTACTTGCGCGATGTCATCAAGGGAGCCAATCCCGCCAGAGGCTAAGAAGTCAACAGTTGGAAATTCGCGTGATAAGTCACGATAAAGAGAAACGTTAGACCCTCTTAAAGTACCATCACGAGAGATGTCGGTGCAAAGGACATAACGTAGACCCACTTCACTAAAATCATTGATTAAATCAGCAATTTCAGTCCCGCTGTTTTCTTGCCAGCCTTTAACCGCAATTAAACGCTTATGAGTTACGGGGTCAATATTTACGTCGAGAGCGAGCACGATATGTTCAGCGCCATACTTTTTCATCCAGCTCTTAACGAGTTTTGGAGCATGCACCGCGGTAGAACCGATAACTACACGTTCAGCTCCGATTTCTAATAAATCTGCAACGTCCTTTTCGGTGCGGATCCCGCCACCGATTTCAATTGGAACTGGAGTGTTTTTAATTAGATCTGCGATCACCTTAAGCTGACGATCTTGAGTATTTTTAGCACCGTCGAGGTCCACGAGATGTAAAAACTTAGCGCCTTCACTTACATAGAGGTCAAAGCGTTCTTGAGGCTGAGCACTGTATTCAGTCTTTTGGGCGTAATCCCCCTGAAAAAGTCTTACTACCTTGCCTCCGATAAGGTCAATAGCCGGAATAATCATATTCTTTGTCCTCGATTAAAGTTCGATAAAGTTTTTAAGGAGACGGGCCCCAGCAGCCCCGGACTTTTCCGGGTGGAACTGAGTACCAAAGAAGTTATCGTGCTGAAAAACTGCCGTAAATTGAGAGCCATAAGTGCAAACCCCAACAGTGTCTTTAGTCACGTCCATAGCGTAGGAGTGCACAAAATAGAAGTATGTGCCACTCTTAAGGCCCGCAAAAAGCGGACAAGAACCATCGTGAGTCACTTGGTCCCAACCCATATGTGGTAATGGGAGATCGCCAGTTTGCATTAAACGGACAGTGCCTGGAGTGATGCCTAGGGTCTTAATGCAAGCGGTACCGCTATTCATGCTTTCTTCTGAGGCTAAACCCATCATTTGCATGCCCAAACAAATCCCAAGTACAGGTTGCTTAAGGCTACGCACGAGTTCTGGTAAATGACGGTCGTTTAATTTTTGCATCGCTGCAACAGCGGTGCCAACGCCCGGTAAAATAAGTTTATCGGCCTGACGAATCACACTTTCATCAGCGCTGATTTGCGCTTCAATACCTAAACGGGCCAACGCAAAACGTACAGATGAGAAGTTAGCGCAGCCAGTATCGATAATGGTAACTTTTTGGTGGTTAGCCATGATTAGAGCACTCCCTTGCTTGACGGTAATTCAAAACCTTCACGGTGAATAGCATTACGTAAAGCGCGGCCAAAGCCCTTAAAGAGAGCTTCAACTTGGTGGTGAGTATTGCCTGAGGTTACGTTCATGTGTAGGGTTAGCCCCATCGCAAAAGCTAAACTTCTAAAGAAGTGTGGCACCATTTCTGTTGAGAGTTCCCCAACTTGGTCGCGTAAGAATTCAGCTTGGCAGCTAAATTCGCAATATGGACGCCCAGAGATATCCATCGCGCAATCAACCTCATGGTTGATGATGGAATCTTGTGGTAAGCCTTCAATCTTAGCGAGGACTTCATCCATAGCGAGAACGAAGCCAAAGCGGGCAATTCCACGCTTGTCGCCAAGCGCTTGTTTTAAAGCTTCACCAAGGGCAATACCGGTGTCTTCTACGGTATGGTGTTCATCAACTTCTAAATCACCTAAAACCTTAACCTTCATGGTGATTCCGCCGTGAGTTGCGATCTGATCGAGCATGTGATCAAAGAAACCGCAACCGGTGCTGATTTCGCTGCCACCAGCATGGTCAAGATCGACAAAGAGGTCAATCTTGGTTTCGCGAGTATTGCGTACGACGTGAGCAGTGCGAGGAAGTTTGGTGAGTTTGGCTACGATCTGTTCCCAGTTCATAGTTTCACGGTTGTATTGCAGACCATTGATACCCATGTTTTTAGCGAGCTGCATGTCGGTTTCACGGTCGCCAATCACAAAAGAATGAGCCGGATCGATAACCCCAGGTTCAAGGTAAGCTTTAACTAACTTGGTCTTAGGCTTACGGCAGTCGCAGTTTTCATGCGGAAAATGCGGGCAAATCAATACTTCTTCAAACTTTACCCCTTCTGAAGCAAAGATGGAGAGCATGAGGTTATGTGGACCTTGGAAGTTTTCAAGAGGTAATGAATCAGTGCCAAGACCATCTTGGTTAGTGACCATCACTAGGTGATAGCCGGCTTTTTGTAAAGCCGCTAAAGAAGAAGCTACTTTAGGTTCAAAAACTAATTTTTCAAAAGAGTCGACCTGTTTATCGATGATCGGTTCTTCGATGAGTGTTCCGTCGCGGTCGATGAAAAGATATTTTTCCATGGGTGCGGTTCCTGTGTGCGTAAAGGCCGTCCAGGAGGGCGGCCGTTCTATAGGATTAGATGGACTTTAGGAAATCCAAAAGCTCAGTCATTTCCGGCTCGCTACCGATAGTGATACGGATGCAGTTGTCGAGGGTCGGCTTACCGTTGAAGTCACGCAGGATAATGCCCTTGCGTGCAATGCGATAAAATAGTTCGCTCCCTTCCTTAAAACGGAAGAGAATGAAGTTGCCGTGGTCGGCAAAAACTTCATCCACGATAGGTAGGGCTTTAACCTCAGCAATGAAGCGAGCTTTGCGTTCGTTAAGCTCATCGATGCGGTCGCGCATGATTTCAAGGCCGTTCTTAGAGAGGGCTTGTTCAGCAATTTGCGCTACTGGATCAGAGATTGGATACGGGTCGATAACTTTAAGTAAGGCCTTGATGATTTCTTGATCGGCAAGGGCAAAGCCACAACGAATCCCAGCAAGAGCAAAACCCTTTGATAAGGTACGAGTAATCACGAGGCTACGGTACTGCTTTAAGAGATCAACCATGGTTTCTTGTGGGCAGAATTCAATGTAGGCTTCGTCAACTACTACGATCGCACGGTTATTTACGGCTTCCAAAATAGTGATGAGCTTTTCACGGGAGAGTAAAGTACCGGTAGGGTTGTTTGGTGAACAGAGGAACAACACCTTAGCATTAGGGTTAGTGTTAAATTCCTTGATGATAGCGTCGGTATCTGGCTGATAATCAGGAAGTGGAGCAATTTCAGTTACTAAAACCCCAACATTCACGGCGCTTACAGAGTACATCCCGTAAGTTGGCGGGCAGATGATGATGCTTTCACGGCCAGGTTCACAGAATGTACGAATAATTAACCCGATAACTTCATCAGAACCACGGGCGCACATAACGCATTCAGGATCAACGCCGGCATAACGCGCATAGCTATCGATAAGTTCAGGAGGCTGACATTCTGGATAGCGATTGAAGTTCATAGAGCTAATTAAAAAAGCAGCGCTCTTAGGAGCTTCGTTCGCATTTAAGAAGGTGTGACCTTCACCACCAATACGACGAGCTGAAAGATATGGAGTAAGACCACGCACGCGATCAGTAGCTAGGGCTACAATTGGATCTGTAGTGTTAGACATAGCAATCCTTTTTTGTTCGAGCTTAAAAGCGCTCTCGAGGCTTATCTAGTAGCGCCTAAGTTTTTAGGCGCTAACCTAAGCTTAAGGTTAGTGAGGCCAAATATGAATAGCTAAGTGTAGTTTAGCGTGAGCTAAGACTTAACTAATCTTTGGGCTTTAAGCTTTTAAGTTTTAAGTTAAAAACTAAAATTTCGAGAGCGTTTTAATAAATTATTCTTTATCGATAAATTCACGGCGAATAGTAACAGCACGCTTGTGCGCAGTTAAGCCTTCAGCATCAGCCATTTCCTCGACCGCAAAGCTAAGGTTCAAAAGACCTTCTTTGGTTGCTTCTTGTACGGTGTAGCGACGTAGGTAGTCAGCTAAACCTAAAGAAGAACAAGTCTTAGCGTAACCGTAGGTTGGGAGTGTATGGTTAGTCCCACTTGCGTAGTCGCCAACTGATTCTGGAGTCCATGCACCGATAAAAATAGAACCTGCGTTACGAAGCTTCGGTAATAAAGCGCGTGGATCGCGAGTTTCAACAATTAAGTGTTCAGGAGCATAGATATTAGAAATAGCGCAAGCTTCATCTAAGTCTTGGCATACGATTGCGATACTCTTTTCCAAAGCTTTTTCTGCGATGTTTTCACGGGAAAGGACTTTAACTTGCTTTTCAACTTCAGCCACTACTCGGTTGCCGTATTGTGGGTCGGTTGACAAGAGCACTACCTGTGAATCCGGGCCGTGTTCAGCTTGACTTAAAAGGTCGCTTGCAGCAAAAGCAGGTTCTGCGGTTTCGTCCGCAATAACGAGTACTTCAGAAGGACCTGCTGGCATATCGATAGCAGCGCCTCTAAAGTCAGAAGAAACTTGCTTCTTAGCTTCGGTCACAAAAGAATTACCTGGACCAAAAATCTTGTTTACCTTTGGTACAGTTTCAGTGCCATAAGCCATAGCAGCGATAGCTTGAGCGCCACCTACAGTGAAGATATCGGTTACGCCACAGAGGGTTGCAGCATAAACAATGGCATCAGATACAGGTGGTGGTGAACATAAAATCACCTTTGGACACTTAGCAATTTGAGCTGGAACGGCCAACATAAGCACGGTACTTACGAGTGGCGCACTACCACCTGGTACGTAAAGACCAATACTGTCGATGGGGTGAGTGTGTAATTCACAGTGCACTCCAGGCTGAGTTTCGACTTCAATAACGCTAGGCACCTGAGCTTCATGGAACTTATGAATGTTGGCGTAAGACTGAGACAAAGCCTTTTTGAGGTCAGCAGAAACGCGACCACAAGCAGCTTCGATTTCAGCTGCAGTCATGCGTAAATGATCGCTATCTAAACGGTCAAATTTACGAGAGTATTCAAAAAGGGCTTCATCGCCACGAGCTCTGATATTGCTGATGATGTCAGCTACCAAACGGGCCTTGGAGCCATCGTCACTGGTGGCAGGGCGCGCGAGGATTTCTTGGCGCGCTGCTGCATCCAAATCTTTCCAGTTAACAATCTTCATTTTTAAGTTCCTAATTCCTAATATAGGCGAATTTAAATGTTCTTAAGTCCCAAGCTAATAAATCAAAAGGGATTTAAATTCTTAAGCGTATATTTGCTCTAAAGTTCAAATATTAAAGTTATTAAAGGGCAAATATCTAAGCTATAAAAAACCTTGGTCAAAAGTGGGAGCCTAAATGCATTAGGCGGTTAAGCTCCCGCTTTTAAAAAGGTTTTACTTAAGCATCTTTTCGATTGGAAGCACGAGAATTGAGCTTGCCCCTAAAGCCTTAAGCTTTTCCATAGTTTCCCAGAAGAGGTTTTCAGTTGAAACTACATGCATAGCTACGTGATCTGGGTTGCCGGAAAGTTCAAGGAGAGTTGGGTTTTCACAGCCAGGGAGTAAAGCAGAGATTTCTGCAACCTTGTCCTTTGGTGCGTGGAGCATGATGTACTTACTGCCGTGAGCCTGGGTCATGCCGTCGATACGCTGAATGAGGCGATCAGCAATTTCCTGCTTTTCTGGGTAGAGTTCTTGGTCACGCTGAATAAGTACAGCCTTAGAACGGAATACTACTTCTGCTTCCTTAAGACCGTTGGCTTCAACGGTAGCGCCTGAACTTACGAGGTCACAGATAGCGTCAGCAAGACCCGCGCGTGGAGCAACTTCAACAGAACCGGTAAGAAGTACTGGCTTAAAGCTTACCCCGAAACCATCAAGGAATCTCTTAGTAAGGTTAGGGTAGGTGGTGGCGATCTTCTTGCCTTCAAGGCTCTGAACCCCGGTCCATTCTTCTTCAACTGGGATAGCGAATGAAAGACGGCAATCACCAAAATCAAGCTTACGTACGAGGGTGTAACCGGTTGGAAGACCTTCTTGTTGACGTTCAAGAGTGGTTTCTTCAAGTACGTTTTCACCAACAACGCCCCAGTCTACAACATGGTCCATTACGAGGCCAGGAATGTCGTCATCACGTACGCGGAGAATATCAATTTCCATGTTTTCAACATGAGCGATAAGACGATCTTCGCGCTTGTTGATCTTAAGACCACAGCTCTTAAGAAGTTCTGTGGTATCAGTACTTAAACGGCCTGATTTCTGCATGGCAATACGAAATTTCTTCATTTGATTATTAACCCTCTTTTGTAAATTAAAAACCCTTGGAAGTTCTTTTTTCTTCCAAGGGTCTCTGAATAATCAGCGTTTGGCCTACACCCGGAAGAAAATATTCTACGTCTTCCGGCAACCGTACTCCTGAAAGACTATCTTGCAGGATGATGGTGATGTGATGTGAATCTGCAGTTATACATCGCAGTTTCCTTTGCCTTTGTGCCAAACATTAAAATTTATGGTCTTATTATAGCACGATTATTTGACCATATGCACGTTTTTTGTTTTCTATTACTGTTTTATCGTGTGCTTAGCTTCATTTAAGATGCAAAAATTTTGGTGTGAGCTAATAGTTTTTTAGCATTTGGTGAACATTTGGTGAGAGTGCTTGAGAGGGCGTCACTTAGGTAAGGTTTTAATAAGGTTTGAATAAGTAGGCCTCATTAATGGTAGCGGTTAGATAACTCTAAGTTTTCTAAGCCTTAAGTGGGCCTAAAGTGACCGCTACGCGACCGTTGAAAAAGTAATATCAAGCAAGTTGTCTCAGATTTTTGATTAGAGGCATAATTACTTATGTTCCTAGCATAGTTACGTAGACGTTTCTAGCATAATTACGTAGACGTCCTGACAAAATTGCTTAGACGTCTATTTGGCTAGAATATACCTCACCACAGCGTAATTGGTAAGCTTTAGCTTAAATGCTAATCCTCAACATCTATTTTGAATTCTTTAAAAGAAACGGCACATGATTTTTTACTAAAGCTTAGGCCCAAAGCATATACCTTCTCAGTAAAACCATTTTTCTTAAAAGCTTCAATATAGTGCTTCTCATCTATCTGCTTGAGCGCAGCTTTGGCCGTAGGTATTAGTTCATTTTCATCGTCAGTGTATTTTAGTTCTAAAACCACGCCTAACAAGGAATCTTTGGACAAGAAGGTTATATCTGAATAACCATTTCCAGCTTCTTGATTCGAAGCATAATTCCTTAAACGTTCGCATTGAGTAGAGAACACACTATTTAAAAAGCCATGGTAATAGTATTCTTTAGGCGCTTTGGTAGAAAAATCTCTTACTGAAATGAATTTGGCTAACGCATCTTCAATATCTACTCTTAATTGCTCAGCATCAGCGTTAAAGACAGACTGTAAGATTTTGGCAGCTTTTTGTACCTGAGTAGGAGCTTTAGTGAAATAATCTTGAATCTTCTCTTTAAAGCAATTTCTGATGCTTTTATTCGTAATTCTTAAATTAAGCTCTGAACTTGCCACATCAAAGTCTGAGGGCTTAACAACTGTCAGATAGCCGGTATATAGTAGCATGGACCAAAAGTCATCACTTCGATGCTCTTTTAAATCCTCATGGTTTAAAGTTTCACGAATCTTTTTACTAACGGTGCCACCATCGACTAAGGTCTGCATGTCTTGGGCATCTTTTTCTGTTAAGAAGCCTAAAAATTGATTTATTAGATCATTAGAACTCGTATTAACCCAATAGTTTTGAGGGGTCATATCCTGGCAATTTTTTAATCCAATAGCTTCGGCACAAAAATTTACCACATCCCATGCACAGAACATTTCATGGTTGGCAAAATTATAGCCATCGTACCATTCTTTAACTATATTGTTAAAACTAGACAAGCCATAATAATCTAGCATGTCGATAGTTTCATCTTTAGTAAATCCAACCCCTGTTGCCAACTCCTCGTCTCTACTAAACACTGTGTTGACACTAATGTTATTTAAACCGGTAAAGATACTCTCTTTAGAAACACGCAAACAGCCAGTAAGCACAGCTTTTTCGAGGCAAGTATTAGTTTTTAGGACACTGCCTAACATCCCACGAATAACATCAACCATTTGGTTATAATAACCACGAACTGAGGCTTTAGCCAAAGGAACGTCGTATTCATCGATAAGTACTATGGCTTTCTTGCCGTAATGTTGATATAGAAATTGGGTTAAGAGCAATAAGGAAGATTGGATTTTTTCTATAGATGATGTTTTTTCAAGCAATTCAAAATTCAACAAACACCGAAGATCGTTTTTGTTTTCTTCTGATAATTTGTCGCTTTCAAGCAAATATCTAAACTCTCTTTCAACTAATATATATATTGTTCCGGCTAACTTTTGAAAAACCTCCTCGAAGGAATTGCCCTCAATTCCTTTTAAAGATAAAAATATAACCGGATATTGCCCCATAAATTTCTGACAAAACTCTTGGTCCGCAAAAATTTTGGTGTCTTTAAATAGCTCTACGTGGCTTGATAAATCTTCTGGCTTGTTATGATTTATGGAGAGAAAATGGTAAAACATGCTCATGGTTAATGTTTTACCAAAGCGTCTTGGCCGAGAGATTAAAAGAACCTCACTTTTATTTTGGGCAAATACATCTTTAATTAACGAAGTTTTATCAACAAAGTAGCACTTATCATATATAACCTTAGAATAATCATCAGTGCCAACTGCTATTCCTTTTCTTAGTTGATTCATCTTCATTCTCCCATAACAACCTTTTCTTTTTAGGTTGGTTTCGGCTTTTTAAATAACTTTTAAGGTGCAAAGGTGAAGTGTGGCATACTGGTAAAAAGTCACTAAAAAAAACCATTTATCTCAATCTTAACATCACTGACTGCTCCCACGGGTAAGCCCGTGGGAGGCTGATTGAAGTGTAGCTTGTAATCGTACACCATTTTCAGGCTTTGGAGTTACAAGTGTAAATCTGTTTGAATTAGGACTTTCATTACCCAAGAGTCCTACGACCACATTAGCGCTAATTTTCTGTCTTACGACCAGGAAGTACAGCCAATCTTCCTAACGTTTAGATTAGATATTGTTCCATGCTATTGTCAAATAGTAGAAATATAGTTTTTCATAGAAAAAGTGACTTTCATCCCACACACAAGCATGTTGGTTTTACGCCGCAATTTATAACCTTTAATCGGGGTGAATTTTTTTAGAACTTTGAAGCCTTAATGCTACAGTCAGTAAACCCAAGTTCCTGGATATTAATCTGACGGCTAGTGCTAAGCTTTAAATGATAGATAAAGCCACTTTCTGTTTCTTTATAGATGATTGGTTCCACTTCGTTTAACGAAAATTCCACGCTTTCAACATCATCAGTAAAGCCATGAACCATCTTTTGGCCATTAGCGCCTGTAAGCGTAAGCGCTCCAATAGCTTCTGCCATTTTTATAGATTCAGACGCGGTCAAGCCTTGCGCTTTAGCAGGAACATTTTCCCCTTGAGTTACGTTAGCTAGTTTTTCCGCCTCTGGTTTAAACCGCATAAATAAACAACGTTTAAGCGATAAATCAGGGTTATGTAACATGAAGTAAAAGCCACCATGCTCACTAAATGGCATGCCTTTACCGTTATAATCCGGATATGAAAAGCCTTCTCGACTTACAAAAAACGGGCGTTCATGAGTTGTGTCATAAATGCGATTGGTAATTACTCTTAAATCTTGATAGCGATTGTAAAAATGATTTTTCTTATCAAGGTAATAGAGCTTATAAGCTTCGCTAACTTCAGACTTATGGTATAGCGATATCACAAAAAGATAGTAAACCCCAAGCGTCACACATAAAACTAGACACCCAAGAACCACATAAAGGCGTTTACTTTTAGAACCACCTAAGATTTGGGTGGTTGGGGTCTGGTTTTCATTAGCTTGAGTGAGATCTTCGCTAGATTGAGGCTTAGCCGTTTGGTTAACAGATAATTTCATGAGGCCACCTAATTACCATCGAGATTGCTATCGAGATTATGAGCGAATTTGCTATCAAGTTTACTATCAACTTTAACTTGGACTTTATAGTTAGTCAGTTAAAAATTCATGACGTGAAGCTTGGTTAAACTTAAAGTAACCGCCTAAAGCTGTCGTTGTGGTTTCACTAGTAGCATCACTTACGCCACGTGATTTAACGCAGTAATGGGTCGCAGTAATAGTTACAGCCACATCCTTAGTTTCTAAGAGGGTCTGCAAAGCCACTAAAATTTGCTGAGTTAAACGTTCCTGCACTTGTGGTCTTTTCGCAAAAAATTGCACAATGCGGTTAATCTTTGATAAACCAATAATCTTTTGACGTGGCAAATAAGCAACTTTGGCGTAACCATCGATAGTTACGAAGTGATGTTCACAGGTACTAAGCATGGTAATATTGCTTACTTTTACCATTTCATCAACTTTCATCTTGTTTTCGATTACGGTGATTTTAGGGAAGTTGCGGTAATCAAGCCCTGAAAAAACTTCATCCACGTACATTTTGGCAATACGGTGCGGAGTTTGAGTCAAGCTGTCATCGTTAAGATCTAGACCTAAAGTCATCATAACTGCACGCATGTGCTTTTCGATGTCAGCTTTTTGTTCTTCAGGGGTTAAAGTTACAGGCTTACGTGGAGTTTCGAGTCCTTGTTCTTCTAAGGCATTACGAACCTTGATAGCTTCAATACTCAAACCTTCATTCCTAGGATCTTTTGTCATATCTGTAAAAGCTGCTTCTTCGGACAAATCACGCACTTCTTCAGTAATAAATTCCATGAAATAAAAACTCCAACATTAGTGAAAATTTGGGCCATAGCCAAATTTCTGACTGCTCCCAACGGGCAAGCCCGTGGGTTTTACGCCTCAATTTTATAACCATAGACCCATAGTTTAGAACTACGATTAAAACATATGGCTTTAAGGTTTATAACTATGAAGTTATCATGTGACCTCTGACGTTAAAATTGTACCAATTTTTAAAATCAGGACCATTAATAGCCAAAGCCCCGCATAATAATATAATATTTGCGAGGCAATTAACAGAATTATTATTTTTTTATATAAAGACGGCTTTGGCTATAGCACTTACTTAACTTGCAGTAAACAAAAACTAATTAAGTGAGTTTTAGGGGCCTTAGGACCAACTCTTTATCTATTTGATTATCTTGATTATCTTGATTAGCTTGTTTTTAACCAAGCTAGATAAAAAAAACACCTAGCTTGGATTTAAGCGACTTAAATGCTAATGCTAAATACGCACCCCAGCCTTAAACATGGCTTCAACAGAACCATGTTCCTTAAGAGCTGCCGAAAAGTCGAGCAAGCGCTTAATAGAAACGAGAGCTTTTTCGCGGATCTGCGCGTCAACTTCGATTTCATGACCGGTGAAATTTTGTAAAGTTTCTTCAATGAGAGCCAAGCTGTTTTGACGCATCCATGGGCAGTGAGCACAACTTTGGCAAGTTGCCCCTGCGCCACCAGTTGGCGCTGGAATTAAAGTTTTATCAGGGCACGCCTGCATAATCTTGTAGAAAATACCAGTATCGGTCGCAATGATAAATTCCTTGTTATTCATGCTTTGTACTTTCTTTAAGATTTGGGAAGTAGAACCCGCAAAATCCGCCATTTCAGTAACTGCAGCTGGAGATTCTGGGTGCACCATTACGGCTGCATTAGGGTGTTCTGCCTTAAGGGCTTTTAAAGCTTGGGCCTTAAATTCATCATGCACGATACAGTGAGCTTGCCATCTTAACATGTCAGCGCCAGTTTCTTTTTCAACATAGCTACCGAGGTGACGATCAGGAGCCCAAATTAATTTCTTCCCGCAAAGATTAAGGTACTTAACCATTTCAATAGCGATAGAACTAGTAGCCACGTAATCAGCTCTAGCTTTAACCGCGGCTGAAGTATTAGCGTAAACTACGACCGCACGATCCTTGTTTTCATCACAAAAAGCATTAAATTCAGCTGCCGGGCACCCTAAATCCAAAGAGCATTCAGCTTCTAGTTCCGGCATTAAAATAGTTTTTTCAGGTGACAAAATCTTAGCGGTTTCGCCCATAAAGCGCACCCCGGCCACAATAATGGTCTTATGTGGGGTGTTGCTACCCCAACGCGCCATTTCGAGTGAATCCCCGATAAAACCACCGGTTGCTTCAGCTAAAGCTTGGACTTCGGGGTTAGTGTAATAATGGGCAATAATTACAGCATCTTTCTCCTTTAATAAACGGGAGATATTTTCTTTATAGACTTTAATTTCATCAAGCGTCGGCATCGGCGGTACAGATGGAATCTTTATGCTGCTCATATCAGGGATAAACATTGCTTCCTCGCTTTTGTTTTGGTATGTCCAAACAACGAACGTAATTATTGAAGCGCCCTTTATTTCTGGTTACGCCTCAATTTATCTCGGTTATTACGGACATTTGGTAATTTGCCACAAAAAATATGCTCTATTATAAAGAGCGCGCGCCTTATTTCATAGCGTCACACTATGTGAACCTTAAAAATCGCCCTAAAAAAGTAGAAAATACCCCATTTTTCCCCAAAATTTGGTTCCGAACCCCAAATCAAGTTCAAACCAAGGGCTTGCCAAATCTCAAAAGGCCCAATCTACCTGACACACGACACCCTAGATATTTAGCCATTGGCTTTAGCTTTGGTCTTTTGCTTTAGCCTTTTTGGCTTTAGTCTCTATTGCTTTGGGCTCTTTATTCTTGGCCGTTACCCTTTTAGTGACCTTATAGAGGATAAACCCAAAGCCTTGATAAACAAAAGCCTTGGTCTTAAGGTCATTTCTAACCTCTGCCAAGGCTAATCTAATTGAGTCTTTAGTAATCCTGCGCTCCAAACTCATGTCCTTAGAGCAAAGCATTTTATTCTTTAGAACTTATACTGCGCGCTTAAGGTCCATAAGTTACGTAGAGTCTTATCTGCTAAATCAAATTCACGTTGTCCGACCCCAAAACGACCTTCTGCATAAACACGCATTGCCGGGGAAACATCATAAGATACTTGAGCGTTTATATAAGAGGTATCGGTCTTATGTAGTTCGTAACCTTTATAGTTATAACCTGTCATAAAGCCTAAGCCATTTTCAAAAGTATAACCAGCTACGACTTCAGCCCCGGTCAAATGGTGTTCTTCACCAGCATGCTTAATACGGCTATAGAGTAACGCCGTGTAAAACCCATCATTTAAATAGCCATAGCTAAGAGCCACATTAAATGAGCGACACCCACGAATATCAATTGGATCTTTAAACTTATAGTAGTCAGCGCTAACGGAAAAAGCTAACCCCTTTAAAACAGTGTTGCGTTCCCAATTGTAGCTTAAAGACCCAGCAAACCCATAATCGACGTCCACTTTTTCAGTAGTTTCAAGATCATGGTTTTCAATTTCACCTGCATCATCAAATGAAGTTTGATATGAAGTGGCGAGAGTATAGCCACCGATGGCATTGATATAGGCAACTTGACCTTCTTGACGGCCACCTAAAGCCCAATACGCACTGCTTTCACTTCCCCAACGTTCAAACACATCGGTAAAACCAATAGTTTGGTAAGTTGCAGTATCCTGCTGCCCAATAGTCAAAACACCCATAGGACCAAAATCAAAACCGGTATAAGCATAACGGGTCACTAAATTCTTATCATCTTTTTCCCAAGAATTTAAATCCCATTCCACATGCGCAATCCCACTAATATTGGTGCTGATAGCGCTCCGGCCAATAAAGCCAAGACGGACATCACCTTCAATGCCACCTTTATGTTCAGTTTCTTCATAAATACTGCGGGCAGCTTTATTCATAAAGCCTGCTTGTACTTGCCCAAAAATATTCAGAGTTTGCCCGTTGCCATTATATATTTCAAGGGCATGAGCGCTTGGTAAACTTAGTAATAAACCACCTACTATCCAAGCATTAATTGCCACTAAATACATTAATGTTTTTTTCATAAAAATCTTCATCCAAATTTAAATCGCTAATATTTTACCACAGGCCTAAATCAAAGGTTCTTGTCACATTGAGCTATTTTGTACCATTAAACGGCTACATTTTTAAAATAAATTAAGACGAAGGTTGAAACTAAAATCGACGCCAAGATTCATACGATGAACAAAGTTAAAACAAATACCAAAAACCAATTACACCCAACAAAAAAGCGCACAACCTAACAAGCTATTACTTGTGGGATTATGCGCATCTAGTCTTTGTTTTTTGGCTAAATTTTTGAGCTTTAGCAAATACTCATGGTTTTAATTAGGTGCTTTTCTAACTAAGTTTGGTTAGATTAGAAGTTGTACTGTAAACCAAGGCTGAGCTTGTTGTCTGAACTTTCTGGATCAGCAACCTTGTTACCCTTAATATCAACGTCGATATCACCAACGCCGATTTCGCCTTCAATGTAGGTCTTGAAGTTGCTGCTTAAGTTGTAGCTAACTTCTGATACGATTGAGCTAACTAAAGTATCGCCGTCCTGAGAAAGGTTCTGGTAGCTTAGAAGTAAGCCAACGCCATTTTCAAAACCGTAACCACCTAAAACTTCAAAGCCCTTTCTGTTTTCAGCTTTATCGAAGTCAGTAAGCTGGTACATACCAGCGAGATAGAGACCGTCACCTACGGTACCAGCGCTTAAAGCTGCAGCGTAAGAAGTTCTGTCTTCGTTGTTGCCAAGGTACTTAGTCTTATCAGTCTTACCTTCAGCAAGTGCATAGTGGTCAACACCTAAATCGATAGAGATTGGTAACTTAGCATCGAAAGTGTAACCTAAAGCAGCAGCAAAGCCGTTGTCTACACGGTCAAGGCCAGCACTCTGATAAGATGCGCTACCAACGAAACCGTTCTTCTTATACTGGTAGTAAGCTTGACCTTCCTGACGACCACCGAGAGTCCAGTAGGTGTTACCTTCCTTCCCCCAATCAATGAACACGTCAGTACGCCCCATAACTTGGTACATAGCAGTGTGCTGCTGACCTAAAAGGAGGGTACCGAAATCATCAGTCTTGACCCCAAGGTAAACGTAACGGCTCTTGAAAGTACCGTCCTGAGAAGTTTCACCTGAAACGTCCCATTCACCCATAGCGGTAGCTACAAAACCATCAGCAATCTTAGAATCTCCCTTAATACGAAGACGCGCCTTACCCTTGATACCAACTTTGTCGTTTTCAGAAGCGCTTACGCTGTTTAAGTTAGCCTGTATGCGGCCACCTACTTCCATCTTATTGCCATTGTTGTCGTTATATACCACTGCAGCCTGTGCGGTGGCACCAATCATTGAAGTGGCACTTAAGAGACCAATTACAGCTAAATTTTTGCTAAACATCAGGTAAATCCTTATTGTTTTATAGAATATGGTTTAATCAGGTTCGACTCGTTATTGATTTACTCAAGCCACAAGAACCTAATATGTTATCTTGAACTTCATAATGTTCCAACCCCTAAGGGATGTGCACCATAATACCCAATGACTGTTCAATCCCAAATAAGTCCATGTAAAAAGCTTGTAAGCACCTTTTAGCTGACTTTACATGTAATTAACCAAGAAACAACGCTATTTATTCTTACACATAGAAGCCAAACCTTTATTTTAAAGCTTTGCTCGCATGTTAACCTAAAAAATCACATAATCCCAAACCTGGATTAAGTAAAATTTAACCATTCCTGTAAACAAAAAGCCCGTTTCTTATAATCAAAGAAACGGGCTTTTAGCAATCTTTAAGCTTTTATAGTGTTTTATTAAGCATCCTTAAAAAAACACCCATAAACCACACTTTATAGCGTGCGCTTAACCGAAGCAACTAAAATTAGAAGTCGTAACGGATATTAGCAGTGTACTTGTCGTTACGGCTATCAGGAGCGTTTTCGCCAGTGAAACCGAATTCAGCTTCAGTGTATGCAGAGAAGTTGTCGGTGAACTGGTAGCCAGCGTGAAGAACCATCTTGTTTACGTCAGCATTTGAATCATCAGCTGCGGTATCGAGATATTCGTAACCAGCGAGGAGGCTAACCTTATCAAAGCCGTAACCTACTACGAATTCATAACCATTTGAAGAAGCTTTAGCATCAACTTCGCTGAACTGATAAAGGAATGCGCTATAAAAGCCATCACCAAGGTTACCAAGAGATACGGAAGCAGCGTATGAATCTACGTTGTTGTCCTTGCCACGAAGATCGTAGTTATCGTAACCAACCTGGAAATCTAATGGGAGGTTTTCAGCAACGTCGAAACCGTAACCAAGAGCTAAAGCAACACCGTTGTTTACACGAGTAGTATTTACGTCGAAAGCGCTCTGGTAAGAAGCGCCGAATGAGAAACCACCGTTACGATACTGGTAAACAGCCTGACCTTCCTGACGACCACCAAGAGTCCAATAGGTGTTAGCCTCTGAACCGAAATCTTCGAACACATCGGTCTTTGCAATTACGTTGTAGATAGCAGTATCAGTCTGACCAACAACAAGACTACCGTAATTGTCGGTATCAAAACCTACAGTAGCATAACGAGTTTCGAACGTACCGTCAGTGCTAGTAGAAGAAGCTACATCCCATTCAGCGAAAGCAACAGCCTTAACGCCTTCAGTAATTACAGACTGGCCACCAATGTTAAGACGAGCAGCACCCTTAAGAGCAGAAGCGTCACCGTCGTTAGCAGCTACACTGTAGAAACCGCCCTGCACACGGCCACCAACCTCAAATGAGTTACCGTCTTTATCGTATACGGTAGCAGCTGAAGCGGTAGTTGCAGCGGTAGCTGCTACTAAAGCAGCAAGTAAAGTCTTCTTAAACATAATATTTTTCCTTATTTAACATCTGCGAATGCAAATCAATTTATTAGTATTGTCGGTAAATCAGATTCTCTTGGTTAGTTTTATATATATCTTTATCTATGTCCCCTACCTAAATTTCGTTACAATCCTAAGATTTACCCGAGGCTTACCTAAGTTTACCTTAGCTTACCTCAGCCTTACTTCCTTACTTATAACATCCAATTAGTTAGGCAAACAAGTTTATAAAACGAAACTAGCACAGTTTGGTAATTACTAAAGATAGAACCTTTAGATTACCTAGAACTATTAACCAATAATAAATTGTTTATCACGGCTTGCATATTTCACATTTATAGCATGCAATATGTTTGCCAAAATTAAACACTTACCTTGCTTTCGCTTTTATATGATAATTTTTTTTCGAAAATCACGTTTTGTTTTATAAGTTATATATAAAACAGAGCATTGCTTTTAATAAAAACTTAAAAATATTTTTAGGTAGATTTTACTTAAAAATAAAAAACTAATCGTAACTTCCAGCACTTGGTTTTTACTTATAACGCCCTATAAAAAGACATGTATCGCACCAAGTTTGTTCATTGTATCACAAAAAAAGAGCCTGTAAACTTATGGTTAAAGCTATTAAACGATAATTCTTCTCACTTAGGCTAATATCGTGTAATTAAATTCCTAGTGCTTTACTAGTATATGTCTTTTTTATATTATATAGCCCCATGGTTAAATCCTACCATAAGGCTCTTATGGTCTTGATAAATCTTACTTTTTTAATTGATGGTAGTTTGGGAATGGCAACTTTAGTTAGTTATGGCTTTAGAAATCTTTAACTAGCTGTAGCCTCTATAGCCTCGACAAGCTGTAGCCTAGTAATTTGAACAATCTACAGCCTAAACAAACTAAAAAACTTAACAACCCAAATCCTTAACCTCAAAAAACTTGACAACAAAGAGAAAACCAAGCTTTTATTGATAAGTTTGCTGTTTTTCGGGGCTTGGCGGTTTGAGTTTGCACTTGTGTTTTCTGGCCCTGAATTACCTTTGTTGTATAGCCTTACCTTTGTTGCATGTTCTGTTCTTTAGTTCTTGATATGACTTTATGACCTGGCATACCTCTTGTTTTCTGGTTTTATCTACTATTGCCTAGTATGGCGCTATTGCTAGGTATTAGCCATAAAGAGATGGATGGTGTAATTATCGCGTTCCTTAACTTTGCGCCATCGCATTTTAAGCCCTGCACCACTACGTTCCTTAACTCTGCACCATCGCATTCCTTACAGGATGCACCACACTTCATCCTTTCTTTAAAGGCCTCAATACTCTATAAATAACACTATGAGAAACTCCACCAAAAACTCCATGTAACTCCACAAAAAACTCCATAAATAATAGAAAAGAGAACAAATATGCCTTCTATGTTTTAACATGCACTTTGAGACGCACCTTTAGAAACACATTTAAGTGCCCACTTAAACACACCAACGATTTAAACGTATGTAAACGTTAAAAGAAAGTAAAAAGTTTGAACTTTATTACCTAAATTTCGTCCAAAAACAAGATTATTAAGGCTTAGCTAATAAAAACCACGTGGACTAAAATTAAAAAGGATTAACAATCCTTGGTCCTATTTGATTCCTTTGATTTATGGCGCAACTGATTCTGAGATTTTTAGAATAGAAGCAAAAAACCTCTAAGCCAGAAAGGTAAATAGTCCTTAAAAGCCGGAAAGTGTTACTCTAAATTTGAGTCCATGAACCCAACCCATAATTCAAAGTAGAACATTGTGGCTAAAGGTAGCTAAATAAAATGCACCAAGAACTTAAAAGCCGAGAACTTAAAAGCCAAACCCTAAAGCATTTAAGTTTACTACGTAGATAAGCCCTATGACCTCAAGACTAAAAGTGGACTTGAGCATATAGTGTAGTGCATACTAACTAGTGCGGACTAGCACATGCTATTTGATAATACGTGAGCTATTTTTATCTAGCCCGTTCAAAGACGTGATAGTATATATTTCTAGAATTTAGAACTTGCTAGACTTTAGAACTTGTTTCGAACTTAAACAATGAAGTTCGTAGATACCGAATTTATTACCCGCAAGCCATTTATTAAGACTTGCTTCATCATCAATAATATTTAGAAAATAGAGCAAAGAGAGTTGTTCAACATGGCTTTTTTTAAACATACCATTATTTCTGTTATGACCGTATGCGGTCTTTGTGCCACCTTTAATGCGGAAGCTGCCACTTTTAAAGCCCCAAAGAATTACACCATCATCATGGCTGATGGCGCCAAAGTTGGTAGCGCCTTTTCTTCTGTGCGAGAATTAACTTTAGACGCTGGTAGACACCAGATTATGGTACTCTTTAAAGGTAAATTCAAAAAAGGAACAGACCGCATCCTAACTTCTGCAAGTAACCCTATCGTTATTAATATTCCAAACATGGCGGCAGATGATGAGTATTCTTTTACTTATCCACGTATTTATAACTATGATGATGCGCAGGATTTTGCTGATAAGCAAGTTATCACTTTAACTAACCATGGTAACAACACCACTAACGAACAAGTAAGTTACTTTATCCTTCAATCTGAAAAAGGCTTCCAGCTTGACCGTAACTTTAAAGATGAATTAGCTTCTTTAGGTTTACTTTACGTTGCTCCAAAGAATGTTCAAACAGCAACTAAAAAAGAAGACACTTTGAAAAAATGTCGCGATTCAAATATGCAAGACTGCCCGCAAGTAGTCGTATCTCCAGCTAATACTTCAAACAACAAGGTTGCAGTAGCTGTTCCAACCAATGCAAATGTAACCATGAGTGATGAAGCCACTAAGGTTGCGCTTAACAACCCTAACGTAAACCAAGGCGTGTTTGAAGGCTTGAAATCAATTTACAACAGTGCAGATCCTGCAACTAAGGCAGCCTTTAAAGCCTGGATGGCAACTCAAAAGTAAAAATTAGCACGCTAATCCAAAAACATAGTAGCTAATACGTAAAAATAGGCCCGCCAAACAAATACGCGGGCCAAACCAAAAAACTTAGAGCCTAAACGTAAGCCTAACGTCGTAAACCACAAAGCTCAAAGCTCAAAGCTCCAAACCCAAAACGAAGAACCAAAAGCTAGAAGCTAAGTTCTTATTTTCCTAACCAAGCAACATCCTTAACGTTAAAATCGGATGAACAATTGCTATTCGTTGTCTGTTATCCGTTAACTGCTTTTGGTTGTCTGTTATCAACCACCAATCACCGCCTAGTAGCTACCAACTACCTACCACTAACCACCAAATATTGCCATAGCTACAATAAAACCCAACTATGTAACGCCGGAAAATTCCTGTGCGCTTAGCTAAGATTTTTAAAAACTTGGTTACCTAGATAAAAATTTTTGTCAGTCACTAAATTTTGCGTTATTATCGAAGTTATCGGATTTTTTGATCGCATTCACATAAATGCGACTTATCCACCAAACATTAAAAACTTGGTGTGCAGAAGGTATAACGTAGCTCGGAATATTTAAAGCGTAAACGAAGATTTAAAACTTAACCATAATCTTTAATAGCCAGCTGTAATATACATCTGTTTTAACCACCCTTCGTAGCTTTCGCTCTTAAGGTTAATGACACCAAGCATACAAGCTTTAGCCACAATATAAACGTAAACATACAGCAACTAAAAATATTAGCGTACTTAGTGTTCCTAAATTATTAGCTTCTAGATTATTAGCTTCTAGTTCTAGTTCGGCGTAAACAACTCTAACTTTAGTCTAGACTTTGTTTTACCGTTACCAACCTAAGTTTTACTAGCTGTAAGTTTAGTCTAGGTTTTATTGGCCCACGCGCAAGCTTGTTAGTTGGCTTTGCAAAGTAGCTGAATATGTTTTTCAGTCAAAAGCTCTGCCTTAACCTCAAGGCTTTAAACGTAAGCCCCTAAAACTCTGTAGTTTCTTTAACACAACTTAGACTAAACCTACATAATAAATTCACTTTGGTAACTCTATAAAAGCAAAGGCAAAACCAAGGCAAGCTCAGGCTTAGGAAACATTGAGTTTTTGTTTTTACGCTTTATGGACTTATGGGGCATTGGGGATTCTTTAAAGCCAAGAATCAAAGGGCAACAGAATCAAAGAGCAAGACTAAGCCCAAGCCTAAAACTAAGTATTTACTAAAGCTTAAAGTTACTAGAGTTACTAAAAAAGTTATGGTTCTAACTAACTTTTTTGTAAAGCATTTATCTTGTGGTAGCCAAACAAATAAACACATTCATCAGCATTTACAATCTACTATCAAAAACGGAGAAAAACTGATGTCGAGACTCAAGTCACTTAACTTTAAACACTTCATTTGGATCGTTATTCCTACTCTCTTTTTAACCTTCCTGGCCGTGCTGACAACCAAAGCTTTTTTGCCGCCTGAATTCCATCCGGTCTTTACAGAGCTTACAGCGTTTGGTATTCGGTGGGAAATTATCATGTTTGCTGCCATGCTCATTAGTGTGGCCATCTTCTATAAACGCACTACAGACGTCGCTATTATCGGAACTACTCTCATAATCATCTACAAACTAATTTTTGTAGATGATTTTTTTCTTTCAACCTTAAGTAATAGCGAATTTTGTACTCAATATTTAGAGCTTATAAACTTAGCCGGGATGTTGATGGGCTTTAATATCCTAGCCGATAACTTTGAACGCAGTGGGTTAACGGAACGTATTCCCAAATTCCTTCCGCACAATTATCTAAGCGGTTTTATTTTGCTGCTGTTTATCTTCATCATTTCTACCTTCTTAGATAACATTGCAGCGGCAATGATTGGTTTTTCTATTGCGTATGCCGTTTTCAGAAAAAAACTTCATATCGGTTATATTGTCGCAATTGTAGCTGCTTCTAATGCCGGTGGTTCAGGTTCCGTGGTTGGGGACACTACGACCACTCTTATGTGGATTGCCGGACAAGACCCTTTAAGCTTAACTCGCGCCTTTGTACCTGCAATTATCGCCTTTTTAATCTTTGGGCTTATCAGTGCTAGACAGCAATACAAATGGTCTCCTATGGACGATTTTGCCCATAGTGTCCACCCACCTGTAGTAAAACGCCGTATATTTTTATGCGTCACTATTTTAATGCTCTGCATTGCTGCTAACTATATCTTTAAGTTCCCAGCTTTAGGAATTTGGATTGCTATTTTTGTGGGCAAGTACTACACCGATATCGATTGGAAACTTTCTCCAGAAACAGTTAGTAGCACCGTATTCCTTTTGGTGATGGTATTTTCTGCCAATTTGATTCCTCTTAATGGCTTACCAGAACCAAGCACTATGTCTACCTTCTTAATGGGCTTGATTTCAGCGGTCTTTAATAACATTCCTCTAACTCAATTATGTTTATCTCAGGGTAACTATGATTGGGCATTACTATCGTTTGCTGTTGGTTTTGGGGGATCTTTGGTGTGGTTCGGTTCTTCTGCCGGGGTGGCCGTTTGCGACAAAGAACCTAAAGCTCGTTCCATTGTTAGTTGGATGCGTTATGGCTGGCCTGTAGCTTTAGCTTACTGCGCCGCTTTTGGGATTTACATTATAGGAGAACGTCTTTTAGGGTACTAAGACCTACATAAGGCGCCCAAGGTAAAGTAGTAGTACTTTGTAATAGTGCTTTTTTGGTAACAAGGCTTAGGCCTAAAACAAAAAAGCACTAACCTAAGTTCTCACAATTCCTTATTAATATAAACTTAAACCACAAAATTATAGAAAATTAGGATGTTTTGGAACTAAAGAGCCCAAACCTTCTACCTCCCACCTGATAGCGTGCAAATTTCGGACAAACGGCGTGAGTTTTTCGCTGTAGACAGCGTGTCATTTTGCGCTTTAAAAAGTGCCGTACAAGAGCAAATAAAATTGAGGCAGTGCGACCCTAATTTCTCAAGGCTAGTAGCCTCTCATATTCCACCCGTTCATAGGAGTGTTAGTGCCAAACTGAAAATGTAGAAATTCGCCAAAGTGAAAATGTAGAAATGCGACTTTGAATACAAGCTTATATCCTTGCTCTTGGGCTTTTTTGTGGTTTTCTTCAGAGAAGTACACCTCATCGATAA
>UQCV01000025.1 GCA_900539665.1 uncultured Succinivibrionaceae bacterium
CGATGGCTTATGAAGCGTGAATTTAGTAAAAGGGTGAGTAAGCCTACAAAACTGTAGCTTATAAACTTTTTGTAGATCTAAAATAACGGGTTATGTGGTTGCTTATAGGGGGGATTGTTTATGGAGTCGCTTATGGGGCTAAAAGTTAAAAAGCTCTGAACAGGGGAATTCTAAACGCCAAAATTTTAAGTTTGAAATATTTTAAGTATGCAATATAAAAATAGAAGGTGCGCGTGAAAATTGGTAACAAAAGTAGCCAAAGCAAATAGCCAAAAAGCAGAAAAAATTAGAAAAAAGCAGAAAAAAATAGAAATAAATAAGGAAATAGAGGAAACAAAGAAAAGAAGAAAAAGCGACTTAAACTAAGTCGGCTTAAAATCTGATGCCCGGAACGCGTGAATGTAGCGGACAAAAGGCGGACACGTGGTGGTCAGATGTCCGCTATGTCTGGGATTGTATTTATAAACTCTCAATTTTATTTACAAATCAGCCCATTGGCTTATTATGAAGAAGAATCTTTGAGGCTTATCACTGATTCTTGGTTTATATAATATATATTTCTTTAGATATTGTCTATAACTAAACATACAAATGTGACCCAAATGTAAAATTTTTTTTGGTGCCACGGGTAAAATGTGATCAAGAAAAATTTTTTATGGTGAAAATCGGCGCATTTATAGACAAAGCGATTTAAAAACTCCTATGAAAAAAACTGTTGTTTTGTTATATTGAGAAGAAACCTGATATATAAAACTTATAAATTAGCGCCAATTATGGCCAAGTATGGTCAAAGATTAGGTTTTTAGGAGGCCTGGTTTTTGGTAAACTATGATTTGGCGTGATTTAGGTTGATTGTGGCTAAATACAAGAGTCAAATCTAACTCCAAATGAAAAGTAACACCAAGTGAAAAACTCTAAAAAAACACTAATAGAAAAAAACTAATAGATAGCCAAGAAGATAAAGTCCAATGATAAATGTAGGTAAGGCTTATGTCATTCTTAAGGTCTAAGCCTGACTTAAGGCTTAGGTCAGACTCAAGGTCGGTCAATAGTCTTGCTATCAAGGATATAAAAGAAAAGGAGGAGAGATGGCGGTAATTACATGGCATGAAGCAATCGGCGCCGAAAAAGAAAAAGAATATTTTATTAAGGCGCGAGCAGAAGTTAAAGCTCAAAGGGCTCAAGGCATTGAAATCTATCCTCTAGAAAAAGATGTGTTTAATGCGCTCGCTTTAACTCCACTTGAAAATGTTAAAGTCGTTATTATCGGGCAAGATCCATATCATGGTCCGGGGCAGGCTCATGGGTTATGTTTTTCGGTACTCCCTGGGGTTGATGTTCCGCCATCTTTACGCAATATCTATAAAGAATTAGAACAAGAATATCAGGGTAATTTTATCATTCCGGCACATGGGTGTTTAGTTTCATGGGCTAAGCAAGGGGTGCTGCTTTTAAACAATACTTTAACCGTTAGACGGGGAGAGCCTCAAAGTCATGCTGGCTTGGGGTGGGATATTTTTACGGACCGCGTTATTGAAGCGGTTAACCGTTATACTGAAAACACAGTGTTTATGCTTTGGGGAAGCCCGGCGCAAAGGAAAGGACGCTGCGTCGATACCAATAGACATTTGGTTTTAAAAACCACGCACCCAAGTCCATTGAGCGCTTATCGTGGCTTTTTAGGTTGTGGCCATTTTTTAGCATGTAATCGCTATTTAGAAGAGCATGGTAAGGCCCCGATTGATTGGCGTTTACCTCTAACGCCGGCTGAAGCTAGAGCAGAGCTTTAAACTTTACCTTATTGAGCTTTGACACTCAAAAATTTGTTAAGAGTCTAAAACCAAGTTTTAGGCTCTTTTTTATCGACCTTATAAAAATGTGTTTGGCAGAACCTAACCTAAGTTTTTACAAGTGTTTTCATGGAATTTAGGAAAGTAGCTAGCCACGATAGCGTTTTTTTGACGCAGTGTCATGTTTTTGACATTATGTGGTGGAAATCCTTTTCAGAGAATTTAAAATATCACCTCATAAAAGACTATTTTTAGTACATTATTTTTGGTATCTGCTATTTGCCAGATATTTATGACGGAATGTAAGATGGACTTTAGTGGCAATATTCTAATTTTAGAAAATGATGAAGCTAGCCGAAAGCAGTTAGAAACGATAGTGGGCTTTTTAGGTTGTGAATGGCAAAGTGGACCTGAAGAAGCTTGTTTAAGTTATCTTTCTTCTGAAGGGGCGGCAGTTTCCTTAGTGATTGCCGGAAATACCGGCACACATACGGCAGAAGAACTTTTAAAAGAAAATTCTAACATCCCGTTTATTTTTACCGGTATTTACAAAGAAGAAGATCTGCCTAAACTACCTAATATGATTGGCATCTTAGGTCAAGGCTTTACCTACGAAGGCTTTTTGCAGCTTTTGCGCTATTGCCAATCATTTAATTCGATGCACAAGAATGTAAAGAGTAGTTCAAGTGTCCAAACCTTGCTTAAATTATTAGTGGGTAAAGGTGGCGCTATTCAAGAGGTTAGACACTTAATTGAACAGGTGGCTCCAACTGATGCTAATGTGCTTATTTTAGGGGAATCTGGGACCGGTAAAGAGGTTGTGGCGCGGGCCGTGCACGAGCTTAGTAACCGTAAAGATAAACCTTTTGTGCCGATTAACTGTGGGGCTATTCCGGGTGAGCTTTTAGAGAGTGAACTTTTTGGGCATGAAAAAGGCGCTTTTACTGGGGCTATTACCGCACGTGTGGGGCGCTTTGAATTAGCTGAAGGCGGGACTATTTTTCTTGATGAAATCGGCGATATGCCGTTACAAATGCAGGTAAAACTGCTCCGGGTGCTACAAGAAAGAGTTTACGAACGCGTAGGGAGCAATAAGCAGATTAAAACTAACGTCCGCGTTATAGCAGCGACCCATCGTAACCTTGAAGATATGATAAGAGATGGCAAGTTCCGTGAAGACTTGTACTATCGCTTAAACGTGTTCCCAATCCTAACTCCGGCTCTACGTGAACGAGCTGATGATATTCCGTTGTTAATCCAGGAATTAACTAACCGTTACATTAGAGAACATAAGACCGGGGTGCGGTTCACGCATCGCGCGGTTGAATCCTTAATGCAGCACTCTTGGCCTGGGAATGTACGTGAACTTGGTAACTTAGTGGAACGCATGATCATTATTCATCCAAACGAAATTGTTGATGCAAGTGATCTACCACCTAAATACCAATATGGGGTTTCAGACCTTAAGGCAGGACGCCCAGATCCAGTATCAGAACAAGATGCGTTGTTTGATATGTTTAATGATAATGACTCGGTTCCTGATGATGACGAAACTGAAAAAAACAATGAGGTTATGACGGAAGAGCAGGCTGAATTGGCGGCTCCATTTGCAGGCGTGCTACCAAAGGAAGGGGTCAATTTACGTGACATGGTGTCACAAATTGAGACTGATATGATTAGGCAGGCGCTCGAAGCTGCAGATGGCGTGGTGACGCGGGCGGCTGAAATTTTGCAAATGCGACGTACGACTTTAGTAGAAAAGATTAAAAAGTACGGTTTATCCGCAAATTCTAAGGCTTAACCTCGGGCGTTAAAACCTTAACCTTAAGTTGATAAGTTAATTAAAGAACTTAGATTTAAAATTAAAGGTATGTAAACTAACAAAAAAAGCGTTGGTCTTTAAATGTAGGCTAGCGCTTTTTTTTGAGGCCAAGCCAGAGTGAATGGGCCTTTACAAATCTAGATCTCGCATCTAAAATTGCCTAAAAAAAAGAAAAAAACAAAAAACGGGATAGGTACATTTTATGTTGTGGCAAACAGTGAAAAACAAGCTAGGGGGCAAAGAAGTGGCGCGATCTATACGCACAATGATGCTAGTCTTTGTAGGGGTTGTTCTAAGTGGGGTGGTATGTCCTGGTTGTGCAGAACAAGAACCTGTATATTCGACTCAAGTTCAATATACGCCAGAAGAAGCTGTGGCTAAGTTTAAAAAGGATGAACAAGCAGACTTTGCACGTTTTGCTAAAGAACGGGCCATTTATGTGCAAGCTTTAGAAGCCTACTCTACCGGGGATATGCAGACCGTCAAAACTTTAAGACGTACGGAACTTGCGACATACCCGTTGTCTATCTATCTTGATTTTAGTTTGCTTCAATTACCAGAAGCCTCATTAGCTAGTGTGCAAGCGTTTATCAATTCAAGTGGACATGACGCTTTGTCAAATCGGTTAAAGGCCTATTACATTAAGCGTTTAGCAGAAGCTCAAAACTATAAAGCTTTACTTAAAATTAGCCCTGAAGCTCCAAAGAGTGCCGGTCTTAAGTGTTTATGGCAACAAGCGCGTTACCACCAAGGATATCGGACTCAAGTCCAAAATAAAATCGTTTCGATGTATCGCCATGGGGAAGTTATGGCCCCAGGCTGCATTGACCTTGTAAGTACGCTGCAAAAGCAAGGCGTATTGTCAGATGAAGATACTTTAGAACGTATGCTCTCCGCTTATTGGACACGTGGAGGCACGAAGATTTATCGTAATGCAGCCGTGCGTTTGGCCAAAGGTCGCTACGCTAAAGCGGTAAAAATTTTAGGTAAGTACTATGACACTCCAGCAAGATACAAAGCAGTCCCAGCTTCCATGGGGAAGACTGCAGCTGTGATCTTTAGGCGTTGGGCGCGTCAAGATCCGTTAGACGCTTACCAAGAATTGGAACAATTTAGAAAAACTTATCATCCAACTGCGCGGGATTTAGCTAACATAAAAGAAACTATGGCTTATGCCATGTTGTTTGAAAAGGAAGGCGTGCCGATGCATTTTGTGGATAGCGTCCTAGCTAAAACTAAGAATGTTCGCTATCTAGAGCAACGGTTCCGTCGGGCTGTTTGGGACCAGGATTATAAGCATATTTTAGCGGTGCTTGAGCGTTTACCTAAGAGTGATCTACAAAATGACAACTACCGCTATTGGCACGGTCGCGCCTTAGTTGAGACCGGGCACCAGGATGCGGGGCAAAAGATTCTAAAAAAACTCGCGCAAGAACGTAGCTTCTATGGGTTCTATGCAGCTAGTGAATTAGGGTTGCCACTTTTGGTGAATGAAAAGAAGGTTAAACTCACTAGTTCCCGGGCTGAACTCATTAAACGAAACCCATCGTACGCTCGCTATCTAGAATTCATGTTTTTAGCGGATAAGTTTGGGATGCGCACTGAATGGGCGGAAGCGATGAAGGACGCTACGGTTGAAGATGCTCGTATGATTGCCTATATCGAAAGCCAAGATGATGACACCCTCGGTATTTGGGAGACTATCTATAAAAAAGATTGGGGGGCTTTAAGCTTGCGCTTCCCGCTTTCTTATCGCTCAATTTACCAACGTGAATCAAGTGAAGCCAAGGTTCCAGAAAGCTTTATGTATGGGATTACGCGTCAGGAAAGCATGATGAACCATAAAGCGATTTCTCCTGTAGGGGCGCGTGGCTTAATGCAACTTATGCCAGGCACGGCTACCATGGTCAGCAAAAAACACAACTTGCCTTATGGAGGCACGAGTGAACTATTGCAGCCTGAGGTTAATGTGCGTTTAGGCGGGGTTTATTTGCGTGACTTGCTAGATACCTTTGATAATAATCGTATCTTCGTTTCTGCCGGCTACAATGCCGGTCCTGGGCGGGCTTTTAAATGGCAGAGTAAGGATGGTAAACGCCGCGATGCTATTACGTATGTCGAAAGCATTCCGTTTACTGAAACGCGAGGCTATGTCCAACACGTTATCTTCTATGATTACATGTATCAGTACCTGCAAGGGGTTGAAACGCCGACCTTTTTGTCAGAAGCTGAATGGAATCATTACTACTAGCTTAAAAATCTCGCCTCGCTGATGTTTACGAGGCGAGGGGCTTAATCTCAATTATGCAAAAGCTGTTAGATTAGTATATAATCACTTAGTATTTTAATTCTTAAAATACCTGCTGTTTTTATGGCTTCTTTATGAGTTAAAAGAGCTTAAAAGTGGCGCTTTAATGATGTGCGGTAAAATAATGATAACGGGACTGATATTATGGCTACAATTAAAGATGTTTCACGCTTGGCGAATGTGTCGATCTCCACAGTATCTAGAGTGATCAATAAATCTGCTAATGTGGCTCCAGAAAAGGAAAAAGCCGTCCTTAAAGCGATGCGAGAATTGAATTTCCAGCCTAATAGCTTTGCGCAAGCTCTCGTGAACAAGCGCTCAAACTGCATTGGGGTGTTGATTGGTGACCTTTGTGGCGGTCCATTCTTTGCGCAAATGATGCGTGGTATTGAAAATATTATTTTGCCAGAAAACAAATACGTTATCGTAATGTCTGGTAACCACCGTCATGATCGTGAAAAGTATAGTATTGAAGCTTTACTCCTCCGTCGTTGTGACGCCATCATCGTGCATTCAAAAGCGATGAGCGATGAAGAGCTTACTGAAATCAACAATTCAACTGATATCCCTATGGTATTTGTGAATCGTTTGATTCCGGGGCTCGAAAAGCAGTGTGTTTGGGTTGATATAGCCTCAGGCATAGAAACTGCAGTTGATTACTTAATTGAAAATGGTCATCGCCATATTGCCTACATTGGATCTGAGGATACAGGTTTTCCGGATGCAAAGGAACGTTTAGGCGGGTATCAAGAAGCTTTAAATAAAGCAGGTATTGAATACGATAGTGCGCTTGTAAGTACGGCGTTCCCTGATGAAAATGGTGGTTGTTGCGCCGTTGAATCATTGTTAGGCCGTAAGGTTGATTTTACTGCTTTAGTTGCATATAACGATGCGATGGCGGTGGGTTGTTTATCAGCTTTAGCTGAACACAATATCGCAGTGCCTCGCCAGGTGAGTGCTATTGGCTTTGATAATAACCCGATTAGTAGCTTCGTTAAGCCTAAGCTTACTACGGTTCGTTACCCGATTGAAGAAGTGGGGGAACGAGCTGCCCGCTTAGCGTTAGCAATGATTCACGCTGGTGATGAAGAAAGCGATGAACCAAAAGAAATCGATCTTGATAAGCTGATGTTTACTCCTGATTTAATTGTGCGTGCTAGCGTAGCGCCATTAAATCAAAGCAAGGATAAAGCACCCAAATCTTCTAAATAAAGTCCAATTTAAGATTAATAACAAGTTAGTAAGTGGTGGCTTTAAAATTAAACTAAGCTACAAAAATGTAGTTAGGCCACAAAATTAACGTTAATTGAAAAAAAGGAGTGGCTAGTAGCCACTCCTTTTTTCTATGGTGGATCGATAAATTATAAAAATGTAGCGTTGCTCCCATCGGGGTGCGGTAAACGAAAATTTTAAATGAGTTTAAATTAAGGATGACTAATGAGTAGTGGGATGCTAGATGAACTTCATGGCTTAAGTGAACACCATGTAGTGGGAGTTGAGGGGGAACGAGCTGGAGTTAGATTAACCCCAAAAACGGGGGCGGCTTTTATTAAGATGCGCGCGGCTGCGCTTAAAGACGGGCTAGAACTTCATGTGGCTTCGGGCTTTAGAGATTTTGCGCGCCAAAATTTAATCTATACCGGCAAGTTTGATGGGGTGCGTCAAGTCCTTGACCGTAATGAAGAACCATTAGATATAAGCCAAATGTCAGATGAAGAAAAAGTCAGAGCTATTTTGTACTTTAGCGCTATTCCTGGTTTATCTAGACATCATTACGGAACAGATATCGATGTATTTGCGGCTAATTTGTTAATTCCCGGGGAAGAGCTAGACTTGACTAACCGTTTATATGGTACGGGAAATCAACGACCGCTTACTAAGTGGTTAGAAAAATATATGGCTGATTTTGGTTTTTTTAGACCGTATGTGCACGATGGCCTTACTGCCGGTGAATTGTGGCACATAAGCTACGCCCCTGAAGCTGATGTTTATACCAAAATGCTTACGGTAGCAGAGGCGGTATCGTTTGTTGAGGCTCACAATTTAAGAGGTGCTAGGGCTTTAACAGACATCTTAAAAGCGGAATTTACTAGTCGTTTTAAAATCCTAAGTGGCCGGTAAAAGGTAAAGTTATTTTTTGGTATATTGTTTTATTAGTTTTATCTAGCCAAAAGATGTTGTAAAATAGAGCTGTTGTTACTCTTTTGTTAAAGAAGGTGACAATTGAATAACTGCCATTTTAAGATGGCGGTTGTTTTATTATAAGTACTACTATTAACACGGGTATTGTAAAAGGTACCAGCTCACAAAAATGAACGTCACGGCGTTCAGGAGAATTTTATGACAGATAATAATAATGTAGAACCGGTTCAAACTCAAGCTGCACAAAAGCCTGTTCCTGAAACAATTAGTGCTAGCACTAAAAATCAAATGATCATTCTTTGGATCTTGTCTTTCTTTTTTGGTTTTATACCAGCTGTAATTTATTACTTTGTATCCAAGGATGACGCAGAATTTCATGAAGAATGCCGTAAGGCTCTTAATGTGCAACTTGTGAGCTTAATTGGTTACATTGTCTCTTTAATTCTTTGCGTGGTCGTTATTGGGCTCATTGGCGTATTTTTCTTTTTGGTTTATTTCTACGGCAATATTATTGTGGGGCTTATCGCTGCTTCTAAGGGCCAGAAATATAAGCCATTTATCTATAACTATGACCTAATCAAGCGTTAAGTTAAGGCTTTAAGTTAAAACTAACTTTTAGTAAATTGAGAGATAACCGATTTCGTAAAGAAGTCGGTTGTTTTCGTTTGATGGGAGAAAATTTGTTTTTGGACTTGAAGGAAAAACTTAGGTTTTAGTTAGCTTAAAAAGTGAAAGCAAGGTGATTTCTAAAGAGTTTGGCCGAATGGGTGTTTTTGTACTATAATTTTACGTATTTTTTGCATTTATCGGACGTTGCCATGATTCCCCATATTTCCATAGATAACTCTGTAGATCCATTGTATCTAGAGTATTTTAAAGAACTTAAGGCGCTCGGTTTTTCCGGCGATATTGAATACTCTTATGCTGCCCGTTTAGCCGTGGGGGTAGATAATAGTGTTTACCAACAGTTACCTCAAGGTGTAATTCTACCTAAATGTATCAAAGACGTGCAGTTAGCCGTAGAGCTTGCCGCTAAACCTCATTATGAAGCGGTGACTTTTGCGCCACGCGGTGGGGGGACTGGGACTAATGGTCAGTCATTAACTCCTGGGGTTACTATGGATATGTCCCGTCATATGCGTTTAATCTCCGACCTCAATACCACAGAACGCACTGTGCATGTTGAACCTGGGGTAATTAAAGATTATTTAAACAGCCAAATTAAAAAGTATGGTCTGTTCTTTTCTCCTGAGCTTTCAACCTCTAATCGTGCAACTTTTGGGGGGATGATTAGTACTGATGCGTCAGGCCAAGGCTCACTTAAGTATGGGCGTACTTCTCGCCATGTGATAAATGTGGACATGGTGCTTATCGATGGGAGCTTAGTAAACTTTCATCAAGTGTCTGGGGCTGAACTTGAAGCCAAATTGGCACAACAAGATTTAGAAGGTGAAGTTTATCGTACAGTTTATGAAATTGTAACTTCCAAGCAGGCTGAAATCGAAGCGCGCTTCCCTAAGCTTAACCGCTTCTTAACTGGCTACGATCTTAAGCATGTATACGATCCAAAGACTAAGGTTATGGATTTATCCCGTATCGTCTGTGGTTCTGAAGGCACTTTAGGCTTTATTGTGGGTGCTAAGCTTGATCTTACTGTAATCCCAACGTTTAGAGCCTTAGTAAACATTAAATATGATAGCTTTGATTCAGCGTTAAGACACGCTCCTGTGCTCGTTAAGGCCAAAGCTTTATCTGTAGAAACAGTCGATTCAAAAGTATTAAATCTAGCGCGCCAAGATATTGTTTGGTATAGCGTAAAAGACCTTATCACCGACGTTCCTGGTAAAGATATGGCCGGGATCAACATCGTTGAATTTGCTGGAACCGATGATGCTTTAGAATCTCAAAGCATGCAGGCGTTGATAAAGACCCTTGAAGCTGAACTTAAAAACGGTGGTAAAAATGGGATTATCGGTTACCAAGTATGCACTGAGCTTAAAGATGTATTAGCTGTTTACGCAATGCGTAAAAAGGCTGTAGGTCTTTTAGGTAATGCCGAAGGTGATGCTAAACCGATTGCCTTTACAGAAGACACTGTAGTGCCACCAGAACATTTAGCTGATTATATCGTTGAATTTAGAGCGCTACTTGATGCCCACCATTTACGTTACGGGATGTTCGGCCACGTAGATTCAGGGGTGCTTCACGTACGTCCGGCGTTAGATCTTTGCGACCCTGAACAAGAAAAGACTCTTCGTACTATTTCTGATAGCGTTGCGGCCTTAACGGCTAAATATGGCGGGATTATGTGGGGCGAACATGGTCGCGGTTATAGATGTGAATATGGGCCAAAATATTTTGGGGGCTTGTTCGATGAATTACGTCGAGTTAAAGCGGCCTTTGATCCACATAATAAGATTAACCCAGGTAAGATTTGTACTCCACTTGGGCTCGATGACGCTAAGCTTGTAAGCATTGATGCGACTAAACGTGGTTTTTATGACCGCCAAATTCCAGTAACTGTACGCCATAGCTTTAGAGAATCTCTAAGCTGTAATGGTAATGGTTTGTGCTTTAACTTCGACACTACTTCTCCAATGTGTCCTACTTATAAGTATTTAGGCGATCGCATTCAGTCACCAAAGGGGCGTGCAACTTTAATGCGTGAATGGTTGCGTCAGTTAGAACTTGCTGGTTGTAATCCATTAGCGCAAGAAAAGATTTTGGCTTCCTCTGGTTTTTCTTTTAAGACTTTTATTGAAAAATGCGTAAATTCTATTAAGGACCGTTCAGGCTTTACCGAAGAAGTAAAACAAGCGATGGATTGTTGCTTGGCTTGTAAGGCATGTAAGTCTCAATGCCCAATTAAGGTAGACGTGCCAGATTTTAGAGCTCGCTTCTTTAATCTTTACTATAGTAGATACTTGCGTCCATTTGGCGACATTATGGCCAAGACTATTGAAGATAGCGCGCCACTGATGGCTCATGCGCCTAGATTCCTTAATACGGTAAATAGCCTTACTCCAGTTAAGTATTTGATTAAGCACACTTTAGGCTTTACTGATGTGCCAGCTTTAAGTTTCCCAACTTTAAAGCAAAGACTTAAAGAAACAACTGCCGAATACTTCAATCTTGATAAAGCTTTGGAGTATACCGAAAGTGAACGTAGTCGCTATGTTATTTTGGTGCAGGATGCCTTTACTTCAAGCTATGATGCAGCGGTAATTGCTGATTTCGTGCGTTTAGTAGCAGACATGGGACGCCGAGTCCTAGTATTACCATTAAAACCAAATGGTAAAGTACAGCATATTCGTGGTTACTTACGTGAATTTGCTAAGTGCGCAGCTAGCACTGCTGAGTTTTTAACCATGGTGGCGAAACTTGGTATTCCTATGGTGGGGGTAGATCCGGCGATGACTCTATGTTATCGCGATGAATATAAGAAAATTTTAGGGGATGCGAGAGGCAACTTTGAAGTGCTCTTATTAGAAGAATGGCTCCTTAATAACTTAGACGCCTTAAAAGGTCAAAATACTGTAGCTGACGACACTCCATATTACTTGTTAGCGCATTGCACCCAAAAGACCATGAAGCCAACAACTCACGGTGATTGGCAAAAGATCTTTGCCACTGTTGGTCTAAAGCTAACTCCGATTCCAGTTGGTTGTTGTGGGATGGCTGGCCTTTATGGGCATACCGCAGCGAACGAAGAACGTTCGAAGGAAATTTACCGGCAAAATTGGGCTCCTGTCTTTACTAAGTATGATATTAACCGTTGCTTGGTAACAGGCTATTCATGTCGTGAACAGGTTAAGCGTATGGAAGGGGTAGCGGTTAAACATCCACTCCAGGTACTTGTTGAATGCTTTGAAGCCACAAAAAAGGCAAACATGAAGCGTTAATTAAGTCTTAACTTGGTTAATTACTTTAAAGCTTTAAAAGCGAGCTTCTCTAAGCTATAGTTTAAAGTTCTTAAAGCATGAAATAAAGGCACAGGGCCACCTGTGCTTTTGTTTTTTAGGAGCGAAAAGCGTAGCAAGGTTTTATTTTGTTCTAGAAAAGTAGCGCCTAAAAAATTACTAATTTATGCAAATTGATTTATGTTTATATTTGCATTATGCTATGACTATTCAGCTTCGCTGAGGCTATAGCAGGGTTGTTTGGAATATACCAAAACGTTCCAAAAAGATCGTTTTCTGAAATTATTTCGATTTTGAGAAAATTATTTTTCGTAAGGCAGCTGCTATAGAAGTGTTAGATATTGGTCGTGGATGCGGCATCAGCTGTCAGTTAGTGAACCGACTGCTACTGCTGAGACAGTATTTAACAATGAGTAACTCTTTATTAAGCCTGGAGGCTTTATGGAAATGTTGTCGGGCGCACAGATGGTGATCCGTGCACTGGAAGATTTAGGGGTAGACAAGTTGTTCGGTTATCCGGGCGGTTCTGTATTACACATTTATGATGCTTTATTGAATTCTTCAAAGATTAAGCATATTTTATGTCGTCATGAGCAAGCTGCTGTACATATGGCAGACGGTTATGCACGTGCTACTGGTAAGGTTGGGTGCGTGCTTGTAACCTCAGGTCCTGGGGCTACTAACACTATTACTGGTATTGCTACTGCCTATATGGATTCAATTCCATTGGTAGTACTAACAGGTCAGGTTCCTACCACTCTTATTGGTCAGGATGCTTTCCAGGAAGTTGACATGGTGGGGATTTCTCGCCCTGTTGTAAAGCACAGTTTCCTTTGTCGTCGTGCGGAAGATATTCCTGAATATATTCGTAAGGCTTTCCATATCGCTTCAACTGGCCGTCCAGGTCCTGTAGTTGTTGATATTCCAAAGGATACGCAAAATCCACAGCTTAAGTTCCCTTATCATGAACAGTCTATTGATGACATCATTATGCGTTCATATAACCCAACTCTCGTAGGGCACAAGGGCCAGATTAAGCGTGCGATAAAAATGATTGCTGAAGCTAAGCGTCCGGTACTTTTATTAGGTGGCGGGGTTATCGCTTCAAATGCCTCTGAAAAGGTTGCAGAATTAGCACATAAATTTAACTTGCCTGTAACTATGACTCTTATGGGTTTAGGTGCGTTCCCAGCAAGTGACAAGCAATGTCTTGGGATGCTCGGTATGCATGGTACTTATGCTGCTAATACCACTATGCACAACAGTGATCTTATCGTGGCTTTAGGGGCACGTTTTGATGACCGTGTAACTAACAATGTAGCTAAGTTCTGTCCTGAAGCTAAGATTATCCATATTGATATCGATCCTTCATCAATTTCTAAGTGTGTAAGCGCTGATATTCCTATTGTTGGTAATATTGATACCGTGCTTGAACAGATGAATGACGTTATCAAGGAACTCGATATTAAGCCTGCAGAAGGGGCTTTAAATTCATGGTGGGATCAGATTAATGGCTTTAGAGCAGCTCATCCTCTTTCATATGAAGGCGATGGCACTCCAGGTATGCTTCACCCAGCTAAGATTGTGTCTGAGCTCTATAAGCATACCAACGGTAATGCTAATGTTGTAACCGACGTTGGTCAGCACCAAATGTTTGCAGCTTTATATTACCCACTTGAAAAGCCACGTCATTTCATGTCATCTGGCGGGCTTGGCACCATGGGGTATGGTTTCCCTGCAGCTATTGGGGTTAAGATTGCTAAACCTGATGAAGAAGTAATTTGCATTACCGGTGATGGTTCATTCCAGATGAATTTACAGGAACTTGCTTGCTGCTTACAGTATAAGATTCCGGTAAAGGTATTTATCATCAACAACCGTAGCCTTGGTATGGTTAAACAGTGGCAGATGATGTTCTATAACGGCCGTCAGAGTGAATCATACATGGACGCAGTGCCAGATTTTGTGAAGCTTGCGGAAAGTTATGGTCAGATTGGTTTACGTGTAAACAACGAATCTGAACTTGGTGATGTAATTGATCAAGCATTGGCGGTTAAAGATAAGACTGTAGTGGTTGATATTGTGGCTGACCCAGATTCTCGCGTATATCCAATGCAGATTGGGACTGGTTCAATGGCTGATATGTTTTTGAGTAAGACGGAGCGTACATAATGCGTCATATTATTTCTGTGCTCCTAGAAAATGCTTCTGGGGCTTTAAGTAGAGTTGTCGGTCTGTTTTCTCAGCGCGGCTTCAATATTGAGTCACTCACTGTAGCACCGACTGAAGATGCTACCTTATCTCGCATGACTATTGTTACTACTTGTGATGCGGAAGAAGTTGAACAGATAACCAAGCAGTTACACAAGCTTATCGACGTCCTCAAGGTTACTGATTTGGCTGAAGCAGGTCATGTAGAACGTGAAATTATGCTCGTTAAGATTAGAGCTAATACCCGTGATTTACGTGCTGAAATCAAGTCAATGTCAGACATCTTTAATGGTGAAATTGTTGATTTAACTCCTGAACTTTACACTGTACAGATTATCGGTACTAGTGAACAGCTTGATAATTTCTTAGCTGCTGTTTGCCAGGCGGCAGAAGTGGTAGAAGTTATTCGTTCTGGGGTGTGCGGTATTGCTCGTGGTGAACGTTCACTTAGACCATAAATAAACAATTTAACCTCCAAAGAAGGTGGTTTACCATTTAGGTTGGAAAAGGGATAACACGTTGTGGTGTTATCCCTTTTTTTTGTCAAAATTTGGCCTTGTGTTTGGTTAAAAATGATAAGTAATCGTAACTTTTGGTTAAAAACAAAAAACGTCTATCAAAAAATAAAAAGTATCTTTACCTTTGTGAAAATTAAGAATATACTGATTAAGACGTATAAAAAAATAGAAATTTAGCAAAAAATCTATATCAGAATAAATGCTTTTACCATTGTGTAGCAACTGTTCAACTAAGATTAGATCAAAGCATTGGGTCCATAAGACATAGAAAGCTTGATTCATTATTTATTTACCAATCAAAAGGTGGGTAGCGAATATGGAAGAAATCATGCCACGTGAATTAAAACAAATAATTCACTCCCAAAGAACAAATTTTTACTATTTAGAACATTGTAAAGTCTTAGTTAATGGTGGCAGAGTCGAATATATAACTGATTATGAAAATAGAATGTCATATTGGAATATTCCGATTGCCAATACTACAGTAGTTCTTTTGGGGACTGGAACTTCTATTACTCAAGCCGCAGTTAGAGAAATGGCTAAAGCTGGAGTGTTAATAGGCTTTTGCGGTAGTGATGGAGCACCTTTGTATGCAGGATGTGAAATAGAATTTATAAATTCAAGAAGCGAATATAGACCGACCCAATACTTACAAAATTTTATTGTTCTTTGGATTGATGAAACGAAACGCTTAAGTTTGGCGCGTAAGTTTCAAGAAGAAAGAATAAAGAATATAAAAAAATTTTGGTTAGAAAAACCTATTTTCGTCGATGGAGTTTTTAATTTTAATAGTTCTGACGTGCTTTCAACTTTAGATAGGTTTGCTTATGGATTTAATAATGCTACAGATACTCAAGGGGTTTTAAGTGAAGAAGCTATTATGACTAAAAAATTATATAGCTTTATGGTTAAAGGGACTTGTCTAGAAAATTTTGTTAGAGCAAAAAACGGGACTGGATTGGATGATGCAAATCGCTTCTTGGATCATGGCAATTACTTAGCTTACGGTTTGGCAGCATGTGCTCTATGGGTTTTGGGTATACCGGCTTCCTTATCAGTTGTTCATGGCAAAACAAGAAAGGGTGGGTTAGTGTTTGATTTAGCAGATGTAGTAAAAGATGCTATCGTCATGCCTACTTGTTTTGAGGCTGCTGTAAAGGAGTATAGCCAAAGTGACTTTAGAACTATCTTAATGAATAGGTTTAATACGAAACAAATTCTAGATTCTATGATTGAATTTATGAAAGGAATTACTGCGTATAGTGATGGGCAAGAATAAGCATGAATGTGTTAATAATTTCAGAATGTAGAAAGCTATCATTACAACGCACTAGAAGAGTAATTGATTTATTCATAGAAAGAATTGGGCGTAGAACTTGGTGTGGCAACATTACTTTAAATGGATTGTCCTCAATGAAAAATTTATTGAAAAAGACAGCTTCAAGGGGGACAGCTGTGTCTTGCTTTTGGATTAAAAAGGATGGTACTAGAGAGTTATTGTGGATTGTGGGTAGATGTTCAGCTTTTGGGAGAAACGGAGTGGTTCCAACAGATACAACAACTGTAGATGATTTTATTACTCGAAACGAAAATAAGTGGAAGTGTGCTGAGCTTGTAGCTGGGGTAACTATGCTTGCTGGATTGCTACATGATATAGGTAAATCCTCAGTTTGGTTTCAGAAAAAACTTCGTGGTGCACCGGTAACCAAAAATAGATCTGATATTTTTAGGCATGAAGTAATGTCTTTTTTGTTGTTTCAAGAAATATTGATAGCGAATAACATTGCTACAGATCAAGAGTTACTAGAATTTTTTTCTCATCTACAAAGTGGTCAAATCAAGATCAATGATTTATTTAAAAGTGCTTGTGATTGGCTTGTAGGTGAAGATTTTTCAAAAGTAAAATCTATTGATGCTTTAAAGCAAAATCGTCTTTTTAATAAAGAATGCAAGGCTTTTGCCCGAGTGAATAAAGAGAATGATGTTATTGTTTTACTTTCATATTTGATTTTGAGTCATCATCGATTGCCGTATACCCAAGCGAAACACGATAGAGAGTTTATCTATAACTTTAAGCAGTTTTTGTTAAATTTTTCAGGTGAAAAGAATTCACTATTTTGGCGAGAAAATGTAAAGAACGAATTAGATGAAACAAAGAAAGATTTAGCAGAACTAAAAGATATTTTTTCATTTGATCTTAAAAGATGGAAGCGAAATTCACAAAAGAAAGATTTCTTATTTGAAAGTGACTACTACTGTAATCGTTTGGGAAAGGCGGCTAGAACTATTCAAAAGGGGCTTTCTACTTACAGTTTTCATATTAAGAGTGATGGTAAAAGCTTAGACATTGTTGAAAAGAATGATGGACTAGTGGTTATGCTTTCGCGCAGTATTCTAATGATGGCGGATCATTATATTTCCGCCAAAAATGATCGAGGCGAAGCCACTGTTGACAAAAAAAATGACCCATTCATTTTAGCCAAGAGCAGTGGGGCTTTCACGGATATTCAATTGACTAGCCATTGCGTTAGCGTGGCGGGTATGGCGTATTTATTCACGAGAAATTTTGCTTCACTACAAACAATTCTTCCAAGGATTGTTGAGAATAGAGAATTTAGAAAGCCAATAACCAATTCTTATTTTAAATGGCAAAATCAAGCGTTGAAGAAAACGGAAATAATGTCAAAGCAGATTGAAGAATCCGGTTTTTTTGGGGTTAATTTGGCGTCAACAGGCACGGGGAAGACATTTGCTAACACCAAGATTATTTTAGGTTGTGCTGGTGAACATGGATGTAGATTTTGTTTTGCTTCTGGGCTTAGAACTTTAACTTTGCAAAGCGGTCAAGCTTTAAAAGATAGACTAAGACTTGATGAAGATGATATAGCTGTTGTTTTGGGGGATTGTTTACAAGGAAAAAAGGTTGAAGAAAATCCTGAAGAACCAAATAAGTATACAAAGAACTATGATGAGGATTTCGATAAAGAGATTTGGGACGACAATTTATATGTAGATTATGACGGGCAAATAGTCAATGATCTTTATAAATTTATCTTAGAACATGATAAGAGAATAACACAAATTGTTAGTGCGCCTGTACTAGTTTGCACTATAGATACATTAGTAAATTGTTTTGAAAGTTATAGAGGTGGTAAACAGATACCTGCTGTTCTTAGATTATTAAGTTCTGATTTGATAATAGATGAAATTGACGATTTTAGTCTCGATGATTTACCTGCTATTGCTAGATTGATTTATTTTGCAGGTATGTTCGGAAGCAAAGTTCTAATTTCCTCTGCCACGATACCAAGCAATTTAGTGTTGCATTTATATAAAGCCTTTAGTGCAGGTAGAGCCTTGTTTAATAAAGCAAATGGGATTCAAAAGAATTCTACGATTTTAGGGATTTATGATGAGTTTTCATCACAAGTTGAGATGTGCGCTTTATTGAATGATTGTAATGCGACGACAACGCAAGAGTCTAATGGGGCTGACGCTCTAGCAGCTCAGTTTAATACATATATAGATTCATTTTACAAAAAACGAATTCAAAATCTACGTGTCGCTCTTCTCAATGAACATAAAACAATTTTTGAAGTTTCACCTTGTATTTCCCAAGAAGAAAAAATAATGTCTGAAACACAGGCAATAAAGTTATACGCCAATTGGATCGAGTCAGAAATATATGAATGCCACGATTTAAATAGTATTGAGTTAAAAAATTGCGCCAACATTAAAAAGATTTCGATTGGAGTGGTGCGATTTGCCAACATTAATCCATTGACTAAAGTGGCAATTGAATTGTTATCGCATCCAAATCGAAAAAATTACGCTTTATTTGGGGTGATTTACCATTCACGTTTTCCTTATTTATTGCGTTCCTATACTGAAGAGCAGTTGGACCTTTTGCTTAACAACAGGGACTCAGACAATTGGGAAGAGCAGCCTTTAATTAAAGATGTAGTAAAACGAAGTAAAGGTGCTGAGAATATAATCGTAGTAGTTATGGCATCCCCTGTTGAAGAAGTTGGGAGAGACCATGATTTTGATTGGGCTGTAATAGAACCATCTTCAATAAGGTCGATTATTCAGATGTCTGGCCGCGTGAGAAGACATAGGCGAGGTTCTGTTGAGCGAACTAATGTAAAAATTTTGTCGAGAAATTTTAAAAGTTTAATTAGTGACCCTGGAAAGGAAATATTCGTTCAACCAGGTTTTCAAAAGAATTGGATACGTTCGGAAAAACTTGGAGTTAAAGCAAATTTGTTAGATATGCAAGTTAGTTTTGGGGCTAAAACGGAGAGTTACATTAGTTCCATTCCAAGAATAGAAAGCTTTGAGAATCTTGTTAAGTTAAATAATTTATCAGCTATGGAATATGTTGCTTTAGAAGGTGTTTTTGCTAGAAAGCCATGTGAAGTTTCACCTTATATTCTGCAAGATAAATTACCAGATATAACTCTATTTTGGACTGATATTGGTTGCGTTTCTTTTGATTTGCAAGCACAAACGCGATTTAGACAGTCTGGTTTTAAACAAAGTTTTGTGCGGGTGTGTGATGAAGATGAAAATATATATATGAGTGTTCCTGATACACCAGACATGAAGTTTAATCATAAATTTAGTGATTTAGAGCAGTGGGGACAAAAATATCATCTTGATGTTGCAGAAGCGCAAAATAAACTACTAATAAATATACATGAAGTTACGATAATAAGATATCTATCACAGAAATACAAAATCGATGAGTATAATATAACTATCAAATATAACAAGTTTGAAATCCCATGTTTCGTTAGAACAAATGTACAAAAATTATTTTTTAACGAGTGTTTAGGGGTTTGGTACGAAAAATAGTAGGAGAGGTCTATTGTGTTTGATGATTTGTATAAGCTGTCAAATGAATTCATAGATAGCCAAATATTAGGAAAGCAGAAAGAAAAAAATTCAAATGTGGAAAATGTATGTTCTCCAGAGGAAAGAAGGAACTTTTTAAAAGGTTTAGAGGACGTTTCTTTTATTCCATTAGTAACCCATTTGCCAAAATTTTCTCATCCATCGGCTAAAGCATGTGGTATTGGGATTGTAGACAAAATAGAACTTTCACCATTAGAGACAAGTTTATTGTCTAGTTTGTCAGAAATGGAATTGGAAAGGGATACTCAAAGTAATGCAAAGAACATGAAACTGATTAAGTTTTTGACTAATAGATATGAAGGTTCGGTTTGCTTTATGAATTTGCTAGCTCAGGGAAAGGAGCAGGGGTTATTAGATTATCTAGTGAGTGAATTTGTAGGTTTTGCGGAAGATAAGGCTAATTCTATTATCAATAATTTAAAACAACAGTTTGTTTTAAGTGAGGATAAAAAGTTAGCAGACCTTGGATATCTAAAACAGGTTTATTTTCCTTGTTTTTCTATAGATGATGAATTGAATTATAAAAATGTGGTTCTGTTTTATGCGTCAAGCTTGCATGTGGCTCTAACAAAAAAAGTCAGCCAGAAGATTATTGAAGTAAGGGGTGAAAGTAAAGAGAACAAAACTAAAGGCATTAAAGAAGCTGGGGCTGTTTCCTCATTTTGTAAACATTTTGGCACTATAAAAGTAGGTGGGGCGCAACCTCAAAATATTTCTTTTTTGGCAAGCAGTGTACATGGTGATTTGACAATGTTGTCATGTTGTCCGAAAAATGAATACGTTATTAGTGACGAAAATATGGTTACCTCGTTAGGTTATCTAGACTATAAATTCTCTAATTTTTTTAAAAACTGTCTAAAAAAAGAATTTAAAGGGCTTAAGGGATTATTACAGTATGCGTATGAACGCCCTGTTAGTGAGGTTAAAAATAAATTAAATCAAAATATATGCGATTTAGTGAGCGAGTTTATTGAGTATTTAAGAGTGTTAAATTTTACTCCAAACTTTTGGTTGTCATTTGAAGAAGAGCCAGAAAAAGCTTTTAAAAACGTATATGAATACCTTTTAAATCAAAATTTTTCTCAAGAAAATTTCAAAATAACGCACGATTTTTTGAGTTCTTTAATTACTAACGGGTTGGAAAAAACTGACTTCCAAGTATCTGATGTTCACAAAGATTACTTAGATAAAGGTATCGAATTGGCATTGAGGAGATTTGAGGAATAGAAATGGATACTTTTCTTGTTTTAAAAGACATTCACGCTGAAGGTTGTAATGGTAAACAAGGCGATTTGTTGTTCGGCTTTCCATCGATGTCTGGTTTTTTAGGTTTTGTGCACTGTATGCAGTTGGAATTATCTAAAGAATTGGATCTCGACATCAGATTGGAACATATAGCGGTTATAAATCATCTAACCACTCAAAATATGGAACGAAATGACTCTGGATCTGAGTATGGAAAATATGCCTTCAATATTTGCAAAAAGCCATTACTAAAAAATGGTGATACCCCATCATTTATTACTGAAGTGAAAGTGAATTTAGTATGTAGTTTAATTATTCGTTTACCAGAAGAATTAAGGAATGAAATTTCCATAAGAGGTGACCTTATTCCATTAGTTGAAAAGTTTGTGACAACCCACCATTTATGTGGTGGTCATATAACTTATTGCGATGTTAAATCATGTATAAATCAAGATTTTGAAATAATCAAGAAAAAAGTTGGTGGCAATGTGATTATTCCAGTTACCAAGGTGGATAATGAGTCTGAAAATTTGACTTTGGATAGCTACTTACAAACTTATATTGAAAGTTTCGAAGGTTATGTTCATGGGGAAAAATATATTGTTCCTATGGAAGTCGGTTATCGCATATTAGATGAAATAAAAACTTGTACCGGATGCAAATGTGCATTTAGGCATGAGCTTACAGAAGGAGATGTGTTGACCAAAGCTGAATCTGTTTATGCTTTTGCCGAATGGGTGGATTTAAGGAAAATTAGCTCATTCGATGAAATATCTTGGCAGTATACAGCAACCGAAGATTACCTACTGTTTTCAAACAAAATTTTTTAATAACAATGTGTTTAAGGATTTATTATGGCAAATAATAAAATATCTGTTCCATCAGTTTTAGCTTTTGAAAGAAAAATTGCTTGTTCTGATGCTGTTTTAAGTCAAGGCGTTTTTGCTAGTATTGGTGATGTTAATGCTTGGACCCCAATCGAAGTTCAGGAAAAGAGTATCCGTGGGGTTATTTCTAATCGTTTAAAGAGCAATGACGAAAAAAGTATGAGTAATTCCAATTTGCAAAAAATTGATTATGCGTCTTTAAGTAATATGAACGACACTTTACGTTTGGATTTTACAGTAAAAGTGTTAAGTGGTGTGGACAAAACTTCTGCTTGTAATTCTTTTGATTTTATAAAAGTCATTAAAGAAAAGATCCAAAGTGTTAGTTTTGACGAGTTTTTGGAATTAGGGAAACTATATGCTTACTCCATACTATCGGCACGTTTTTTGTGGCGCAATCGCTTATGCGCTGATAAAGTCAAAACCATTGTAAAATTTGACAATGGTGAGTTTATTGAAGTTGATTCGTTAGATTATCCTCTCAAAGATATAAAGACTGATGGTAATTCCAACGTAGAAAAATTAGGAACAAAAATAGCAGAAGTTCTTGCTGGAAAAAGCGACTTTTTGCTTCTCACTGTAGAATGTTATGCTCAATTAGGGAAAGGGCAAGAGGTGTATCCGTCTCAAGAATTAACCCAAACCGAAAAAAGCAAAAAAGTTCTATACAGAGTTATTGATTCACCTTCTTCTAATTCTAAGCATGCTGCTATCCATTCTCAAAAAATAGGTAATGCGGTACGTACAATTGATATTTGGCACCCGGAATATGCAGAATTCGGTCCAATTGCGGTTGAAGTGTACGGCTCTGTTACTAATATAGGTAAAGCCTTTAGAAGCCAAAAAGGAAGTGATTTTTATTCATTATTTGATAATTGGTTTGCAAAAGAAAAAGATCTATCCCGAAATGAAAGATTGTACGTTATTGCTTGTTTGATTAGGGGTGGGGTGTATGGTGATGTTAAATCGAATTAGCAATGATCTATTTTTTTTAGACGTGCATCTATCGTGTGATGTAGACTTTTCAGTAAATCATGTACTTTCCATTTTCTGGGCCAAGTTACACAGAAAAATTTGCGACTTTGGTATGGGGAAGGTTGCTCTGGCTTTCCCTGAATACAGCTCCATTGGATTGGGAAAGATCATTCGACTTTTTTCGTCTGCTCAAGTCTTAAATTCTATACAAGAATCTGAGTGGAAAGGAATAAGGGATTTTCTGGAATTTAAAGAAGTATTACCAATTCCTGAAAATGTAAATGGCTATGCTACTTTTGCAAGGAAGCAGTTAAAATCTTCAAACAACAAAAGAAAGCGACTAATAAACCATTTTCATTTTACAGAAGATGAGGCTTTGGAAAAATTTCCTTTTAATGAGAATGAACGAAAGCTTTCGTTACCTTTTGCGAAAGTAAAAAGTTTATCAACTGATTGTATGGTTCCAATCTTTGTAGAAATGAGTTGTGTTTTTGAGAGTGAAAATACAAGTGTTGTTGATTTTCAAAAACTATCATTTACGACATATGGTTTAAGTAGAGAAATAGCGGTACCAATTTTTTAACTAATGGTTTGCAAGGAGAGTTCTTAAGCTCTCCTTGTACTATTAATTATTAATGGTATTTTTCGTTAAACAACATGTTAGCTCTTTAAAAATCTATATTTTACGTTATAATTATACAGTCTTCTGCCGTATAGGCAGCTCAGAAAACCATAACCCATATTTTTAATCTGTTCTGCAAGTCTTCTGCCGTATAGGCAGCTCAGAAACAAAAATGGTAGTCAGAATAAAGCACTGCCACGTCTTCTGCCGTATAGGCAGCTCAGAAACGAAAACATGCTCCATTGGAAAAATATCGGTAGTCTTCTGCCGTATAGGCAGCTCAGAAAACGCAAGCGAAGTGCGTGTTTAAGCCGTCATTGTCTTCTGCCGTATAGGCAGCTCAGAAAGTCCGTATGCAGTCGTTTTTGGTAAACTAGCTGTCTTCTGCCGTATAGGCAGCTCAGAAAACAAAAAAACTAGAGGTGACGAATGAAGATTAGTCTTCTGCCGTATAGGCAGCTCAGAAACATTTTTGGTAAAACTCTCATTACTTGCACTTGTCTTCTGCCGTATAGGCAGCTCAGAAAGGGCCATGACGCTAAACTACGTCCTGAATGGTGTCTTCTGCCGTATAGGCAGCTCAGAAAGAAATAGCCAAGCAGTTTAACGCAATGCGGAAGTCTTCTGCCGTATAGGCAGCTCAGAAACGCCACGGTTGATAATATCATGCAGATCCCGGGTCTTCTGCCGTATAGGCAGCTCAGAAATTACCCTCGGCGCATGCAATCTTATCCATAATGTCTTCTGCCGTATAGGCAGCTCAGAAAGTTTTGTCATACGATTGTTTTCGCGGATCGGAGTCTTCTGCCGTATAGGCAGCTCAGAAAGTGCTCCCTCGGGTATGCTCTTAATGAACTTCGTCTTCTGCCGTATAGGCAGCTCAGAAAAGGTACTCTACATTACTTATGGGTGCGGAGCTGTCTTCTGCCGTATAGGCAGCTCAGAAAAGGTTATAAGGATATCCTATGGAGCACTAAGCGTCTTCTGCCGTATAGGCAGCTCAGAAAGCCTAGGCCAAAATGAGGACGTATCTTACATAGTCTTCTGCCGTATAGGCAGCTCAGAAAACGCAGAAGATGCAGTTTTGATGGCTTAGTTCGTCTTCTGCCGTATAGGCAGCTCAGAAAATACACCAAAACAATCGAATGGTTCCGGAACTGTCTTCTGCCGTATAGGCAGCTCAGAAATCAAGGTAAGTACTTGATGTCAGACTTTGCTCGTCTTCTGCCGTATAGGCAGCTCAGAAAAAATCAGCAGAGTAATCAGTGCTGTTAGTAGTGTCTTCTGCCGTATAGGCAGCTCAGAAAAAGCGCGCCGAACAAATCAAGCAAAAAGTAAAGTCTTCTGCCGTATAGGCAGCTCAGAAAGATATAAACGGCAAGCTTATCGCAACATATAAGTCTTCTGCCGTATAGGCAGCTCAGAAACAAAAAGAGTAAGGGGTAGCGTATTCATTAATGTCTTCTGCCGTATAGGCAGCTCAGAAATATTGGGGCTCTGTTTTGGAACAAGTAGTCGCGTCTTCTGCCGTATAGGCAGCTCAGAAAGTCATACTCAATGTACTCTCTCATTATCGCTCGTCTTCTGCCGTATAGGCAGCTCAGAAATAGCTATGAAGCTGGGATTAACTATGGCATCTGTCTTCTGCCGTATAGGCAGCTCAGAAATTTTCAAGCTGTCGCATACTCGGCATCTGCAAGTCTTCTGCCGTATAGGCAGCTCAGAAAATCTAGTAATCTAATTACGAGTTCTACAAAAAGTCTTCTGCCGTATAGGCAGCTCAGAAATGATGCCGAAAAGCCTTCTGCAGTAGTTTGCTGTCTTCTGCCGTATAGGCAGCTCAGAAAGATAACCTTAGATGTTTCAAAGAACACGAACTGTCTTCTGCCGTATAGGCAGCTCAGAAACACCTATGAAAACATTGACCAGAGAGTTATCAGTCTTCTGCCGTATAGGCAGCTCAGAAAATATAATATTATTAACGTTAAGTTGTTCCTTGGTCTTCTGCCGTATAGGCAGCTCAGAAATTTATCAAATGCAAAGATAGACATGCCAGCATGTCTTCTGCCGTATAGGCAGCTCAGAAAGGTAACAAGGTACGCAAGGAAAGCAAGCACTAGTCTTCTGCCGTATAGGCAGCTCAGAAAGGTAACAAGGTACGCAAGGAAAGCAAGCACTAGTCTTCTGCCGTATAGGCAGCTCAGAAACTTCCGGATGTTGCTCACAAAGATATCTATTAGTCTTCTGCCGTATAGGCAGCTCAGAAAGTTCTTTTGTGTCGTTTCAAAGGTTCGCAAACGTCTTCTGCCGTATAGGCAGCTCAGAAAACGATACGATGGACGATTTAGCCGAGGAGCTAGTCTTCTGCCGTATAGGCAGCTCAGAAAGGTAAAGGTCTTTTGCGTTGTAACCCACTCATGTCTTCTGCCGTATAGGCAGCTCAGAAAGGACAAGGTGAATTGTCAAATTTTGTTGAATGGTCTTCTGCCGTATAGGCAGCTCAGAAAAGCCTATAGTCCACACACCCGCCTGGCATTTATGTCTTCTGCCGTATAGGCAGCTCAGAAAACCCACTTGCATTCCTCAAGGTCTCGCGTGCTGTCTTCTGCCGTATAGGCAGCTCAGAAATTTTGGGAAGTTAAGACGGGGCGCAAGCCAGCGTCTTCTGCCGTATAGGCAGCTCAGAAAAAATATAAAGGCATTTTAGACGAGCAAAGCCTGTCTTCTGCCGTATAGGCAGCTCAGAAAAATGTATGCAGAAAACACAAGCGTTCCGTCAGGTCTTCTGCCGTATAGGCAGCTCAGAAATGGTAAGTGCTCTCAAGGGTGCGGGCAATTTGGTCTTCTGCCGTATAGGCAGCTCAGAAATTGTAAACCAAGGTGCACCGGACAAGGTGAATGTCTTCTGCCGTATAGGCAGCTCAGAAAAAGTGGCCTAAACCGCCTGGGAACAAAATGTCAGTCTTCTGCCGTATAGGCAGCTCAGAAACAAAAACCGTCAACAAATTTTAAAAATTTAGTGTCTTCTGCCGTATAGGCAGCTCAGAAAGGTAATCGACAACAACAAGCTGGCGTTTAGACGTCTTCTGCCGTATAGGCAGCTCAGAAAGCCGACTGCTTAAAGCGGGAGCTCCTGCAAAAGTCTTCTGCCGTATAGGCAGCTCAGAAATGTTCCTCAGTGATTACCATGCCGGCGGTGACGTCTTCTGCCGTATAGGCAGCTCAGAAACTGATTCTATCCATCCCGACACATTAACTCCAGTCTTCTGCCGTATAGGCAGCTCAGAAAAATACTTACCTCTGAGTCAGTTCGACGACGGTGTCTTCTGCCGTATAGGCAGCTCAGAAAGTGTAGAACGTCGCTTAGGCTTAGCGGTTGAAGTCTTCTGCCGTATAGGCAGCTCAGAAAGTCATCATGGCAACACAATCACTTTCGGACGCGTCTTCTGCCGTATAGGCAGCTCAGAAACAACCAAACGATAAATCCCGTCTTAAACCTTTGTCTTCTGCCGTATAGGCAGCTCAGAAATTTAAAGCAGCGATTATATGCTTAGCTGTAATGTCTTCTGCCGTATAGGCAGCTCAGAAAGCTTTCTTTGCTGCTTCGCTAAGTGATGGATAGTCTTCTGCCGTATAGGCAGCTCAGAAATTAATATACCTAATCAGCACCGTGTAGGTCTCGTCTTCTGCCGTATAGGCAGCTCAGAAAGTGTAGGTCTCGCTCACTAGCTCATATTGACTGTCTTCTGCCGTATAGGCAGCTCAGAAATGACGCTTGTTAAGACCCAAGCTGTAATACATGTCTTCTGCCGTATAGGCAGCTCAGAAAAATGGAAGAAGACTCTACAGTTTGGCTCTTGAGTCTTCTGCCGTATAGGCAGCTCAGAAAAAACAGAAGCCCACGCCCTGTCTTTGGCCGTAGTCTTCTGCCGTATAGGCAGCTCAGAAAAATCGATTAAAGAAGATGGCTATACAATGCCAGTCTTCTGCCGTATAGGCAGCTCAGAAATCAGTCAGCCAATCATAAATTGGGTAACAATTGTCTTCTGCCGTATAGGCAGCTCAGAAATCAAGGTAAAATGCAAAAAACTAGCAATTTTAGTCTTCTGCCGTATAGGCAGCTCAGAAAAAGCGTGTAAAGCTTAAAGAACTTGAGAAGTAGTCTTCTGCCGTATAGGCAGCTCAGAAAATACTCTTGATTGATGCCTTGAGAGCAGTGATGTCTTCTGCCGTATAGGCAGCTCAGAAATGTTATAACGTATCTGCATCCGTTCGGAAGCTGTCTTCTGCCGTATAGGCAGCTCAGAAATAAAAACTGAAAGAAACTTGTTAGTGCCAAACTGAAAATGTAGAAATTCGCCAAAGTGAAAATGTCGTTTTTTCAGCTAAAATTTCTTTATAGACCATATAAAGGAGTTTTGTATGAGAAAAGACATAGCAGAAACACT
>UQCV01000026.1 GCA_900539665.1 uncultured Succinivibrionaceae bacterium
GAAGGAAATCAATGATGATTGGATATCTAGAAAATATATCAACATGGATTTATAGCAACAAATAGCGGTGGATTAGATATTTTACAAGAAAACTAAATTACACCAACAATATGGACTTGACTGTTTCTGCACACGCGTGTATGTAAAAATCAATTATGTTAGTAGGTTTAAATTTGAACAAAAAACAGACAAATTATAAAAAATTCAAAAAATTGCTTTACTTGCCTGTGTTTGTTGTTATAATACACCTACTTTCCTTTGCAGGGGCGTAGTTCTAATGGTAGAACAGCGGTCTCCAAAACCGACGGTTGTGAGTTCGAATCTTACCGCCCCTGCCATCTAAAACTTCTCCCCCTTAAATCCTTTTATTTTCCTCCTTTAAATATCTGATTTTAATTTTTGCTTTTAGTTTAATCTACTCTATTTGCTTTGTTTTTAAATAATTACTGGTGTGGTTTTTATTTCAAACGACGTAGGAGGCGACTATTTATGCCGGTATCAAAAGTCCACTCCGCATCAAAAATATGATGCATTAAAGCTGTTTTGCCATATTTGGAGAGTTTTATGGCATTAAAACGATTGCCTTGCTTTTTAAGCTCCATAATAGTATCGGCCGTTTCTTGTTTAATTCTTTGAGCGATAAAGTCGGAAATAACGACCATATCGGCATTTTTATAAAAGTTTGATTGCATGAGTTGCACAGCTTTAGTCATGCAAGGGTCAAAATCGGTTCCTCCTTTAAAGGACCGGCTTAAGAAAGCTACTAAATCGTCAAGCGTGTTGGCATTCGTAAGTTCAAAGGTTAATATCCCAGTAGAAAACATGATGACATAAGCGGCTCGGTTTTCTCGATAGGCAATTTGTAACAAAGCTAAACAAAGAGCCTTAGCCGCTTCTTCGGGGTAACCACTCATGGAACCTGAGGTATCAATAGCGACGATAAAAGGTCCTTTAGGTTCTATTAATTCGCCACTACGCGCGTGCATACTGTGCACTTCTCGGGGGGTTAAATCGATCCCGTTAAATTCGTAATTTAAGAGTTTATCTTCGGCAAACTTGCGGTAAAACTCAATTTCTGTTTCACATTCCCCAAGATACATGTATTCGGCTGGGAGCGTACGCATAAGATTGCTCCCAAGACGTAAGCCAGAGATGTTTTCAGGGGTATGTGAAATATTTTCAGGTTCTAGCCGAGTAAAAGTTTCTTCTTCTAAATGCTTAATTTTTTTAGTGGTGTTACTAGCGGCGCGTCCAAGTTCAGCCGCAATTTGCTGAAGCTCATGGTTACGCCCTAAGAACTGGGCATAATGTTTTAAGTGTCTTAGATCTTGTGGGATTAAACGTGAGCTTGATAAATCCCATAAGCGCCCAGGGCTACTTGGACGTACGGTTTGTTCTACGATATTAGCGATTTTAAGGCGGCTTTTGAGGTCTCTTTCGACGCGTTCACGTTCGCTTTCCGCTAGGGTTAATTCCACATTTAAGAGATTATGACTTAAAGCTTCTTTCCATTTACGGAGAAACATTTTTTGTAATAGTTCGGCGGGGAGTTTGGCTGAGGTGTGCGCAAATTCTTGGGCTTCCTGAAAAAAATATGAAGTTTCAGGGATGCGACTAACGATGTTATTAAAGTTAGTTAAAAAGAAGTTTGGCTCTAACCGTTCAGTGTTGGCAAAAAATGTAGCTTCATCCCCAAGAGCTTTAGGGGCTTGCATTTGTTGAATATGTTCTTGGGTATTGGCCGCCATTACGGATAGATTTTTTTTGAAGAAGGATTTAAAGCTACCGCCTTCCGTTTGCAGTAGGGCGGCAGTTTCCGGAATGTCATTTAAGGAAGCAAAAATATCTTGCACGATGTCGGCGTCGTTAAAGGCAATTATTTTACCAACTTCATGAATGAGCATGGAGAACCATCCTTTCCGTTTCTGTTAATCAGCCAAGTGGCTAACACAGGTGGCAAGTTCGCTTAGTTTAGCTTCAAGCTCTTCTAGGCGATGGCGGGCATTTTGCGCATTTTGGTCTAAAAGGCGCAAGCTTTCAGCGATCACTAGCTGAATTTCATCGTCTAAAAAGGCATGGTCGGCATTTTGGCGATAAGTACTGTGAATATGCACAATATCTTGGTCGATGTTTTCAAGCTTTTCTTGGAGCTCCGTTAAACGGTGTACCCATTTGTTGTACTGCCAAGTAGGGATCCCACTCTTTTTAAGGAGGGTGAGCTGAATAAGTTTTCCATTTGAGCCTCGGGCAACCAAATTAGGGCTTGAGTCGGCTGCTAACGAAATTTCTACTAAAGGACCTTTGTCTAATCTGATATATACCGGTCCATCATGGCGGATCCACTTTTTTAACATTGAAGTTTCGATTTGGGCCCGTTCCGTTATCTCGTCAAGATTTTCAGGATTAAGGTGACATTCTTCTAAGAAGAAGATGTTTTGATTTCTTTGGTTCGGATCTAGATCGTTACGGGCAAAATCTATGGTGTATTTGTTGGCTAACTTAAATAAAGGGAAGCTTTTGGTGGTTAGATGAATCCCGATATCAGTTTGAATTTCACTAGCAATGCGATTAATAGTGGTAATAACTTGTTGAATGCGAGCATTCATGGCGTTTTGGCCAAAAAGTTTACCTGATGCGTAGCCTTCAATATTGTTGCGGATATGCGCTCTGGTGTGCAGATTTTGCCAAAGGCAATCTTTTAAGAGCAATAAATCCATCTTATTAATTTTGCTACGCCCGTTAAAGAAGGCACTAGCTCGGAGTAGGCGACAGGCTTTCTTCCAACGACGGTCAGAGATATACAGGGTTTTAGTGCCATCAAGGGTATTCATTTTCTGTTTAGTTTGGGCGTCGTTAGTGGCATTTGAACCATTTTCTGCTTGTTTTAAAGCTATGTCAGCAAATTTAGTTTTAAGTGAATACAAGTCATTAAAGACATCATCAGGTAATTCAACTTGATCTATGGCTTTTATCCATTGAGTATATTCAGTAGCGCTTATTTGAAGTTCTGGGCTAATTGGAGGTAATTCATTACTTCCTTTGAGCATGGTTTTAAAGCTGTCTTTGGAACTAATAGGGTCGAGCCACAGGCGAAGTAGCATACGGTCATAAAGGGCTTCAAGTCCACTATTAGCTTCAGGTAATTCATTAGAAGCGGTAATAAGCAAACGCATTGGAATGTCTTCTTCGCATTCCCCATTTCTAAATTTATGTTCGTTTATAACGGTTAAAAGCGTATTAAGAATTGCGGGACCAGATTTCCATATTTCATCGAGAAATACAATTTCAGCTTGTGGTAAATAGCCTTCGGTCAGACGGCGATAACGTCCTTCATCTTTAAGGGCAGAGATTGAAAGAGGACCAAAAACTTCTTCCGGAGTTGAAAAACGAGTCATCAAGTATTCAAAGCTTTTGACTTCAGAAAAAGCAGCGCTAATACGGCGAGCAATCATACTTTTAGCAATCCCCGGGGGGCCAAGCATAAAAACACTTTCGCCAGAGAGAGCGGCTAAAAGGCACAATCTGATTGTGTCCTTTCGTTCTAAAAGGCCGTCATTTAATTTATTAATGAGGCTTTTAATCCGTGATTTTAGTTCGGTAGCGACCATATTGGTATTCTCGTTGCTCGTTGATAGGGCCATTGGTGGATGAGTATTGTGGGTAAACTAATACTGTATATTGGACCAATGGGGCAATAATCTCCTTGGGGTAATTATATTACGATTGTAGGTAGTGGCAAATAATCGTTTAACCTAATCTTAATAATCACAAGGCTTTAGTTAAGTTCAGAAGGGATGTGGTGAAAATTTCCGGTGAATTTTTTGGGGGGAAGTTTTACTTAAAAGCTACAACTACAACTTCAGTCATTGCCACCGCTAGAACCATAGCGCCCCCTAAAAGTTACTTTACTTTAAATAATCATTGCGGGGGAGAAGAACAAATGGCTTCCATGGTCTTAAATGACCTTTATGGCCTTAAACGACCTTGGGGCTTAATAGTAAGAAAATTTTTTCTTCTTTAAAAACAGTGGATTTTTTTTATCGCTTAAAGTCTTTAAGGACTTTAAAACAGAAGTACATTCAGGATAATTTGAACAGCCCCAAAAAATACCATTACGGCCATTTCTTTTAATGTAGTAACCATGACAATCCTCATGGCGACATAAAATTTCCGGAGGAATCAACCCTGGTGGAATCGGCATGTGTTCTTTTTTTAGGTTAAATTGCTTATAACTTAAAAGCTCAGAAACAAAAAGCGAATTGCGCTTTATAATCGTAAAGATTGAGGTGTGGCGTCGCGCTCTAGTGAGGGCGACATAGAACAATCTACGTTCTTCTGCATACGGAAAATCTTCCGGACTTGGTTCTACCAAACCTAAAAGATCGTCATCGGTAATTTGAGACGGAAAACCGAGCAATTCATCAGTTGCTCTTACTAAAATGACGTAATCAGCTTCAAGCCCCTTAGAGCTATGGACGGTCATAAAAGTACAAAATGGAGCTAAGGCGGAATCTTGGAAGATGTATTCCGCGTAGGTGATATCGCTTTTGTAACGCCCTAACAATAAAATAGAAATGTTTTGGCCTTGATTGCTATTTATGAGTTCTTGCGCTCTAAATTTAATGGCGTACTTAAGTTCCAGTTCGTTTTCTTGTTCATAGATGGCAATAGGTCGTTCTTTAGTTTCGTGCACAGAGTAGACTTTTTTGCGTAATTGACGTGGGTTTTTGGCCACAAAATTTGAGGCAATATCACACAGCCCTTGACTACATCTAAAGGTACATTCGAGTTTTAAGGTGTCATGAACGCCAAAGTATTTTTTAAACTCCGTCATCACCGAAAGTTCTGATCCCGAAAAACGGTTGATACTTTGCCAATCGTCGCCGACTGCAAAAATACGGGCACCACAATATTTGACTAGGTTTTGGATAAGACGAGCTCGAGCTCCACTAAAATCTTGGCATTCATCGATGAGAATGTGGGATAGAGGTAAAGTCCACTGATGTTCTTCAATGAGGCGTGAGGCTTCATTTAGCATGTCTTCATAATCTATAGCTTGACCTAGATAGTTGCGCCAAGCGGTTGAAGCTTGCTTAAAGACGAGGAAAAACAGGCGCTCGCGGATGCTATATTTAGTTGTTTTTGGGGTAAAGAGCAGTTGCTGCAAGTACTCCTGATCTTTAAGTGAGTTTTTAGAGTGCGTTAAAAAGGCTTTAAGCAAGCTTGCTAAGCGCCAAAACTTTGGTTTTTTACCTAGCTCCAAAGCTCGGGCGTTGATGGTGGCTAGTGGCTTAAGATATTGTACCTCGGTGGCAAAGCCGATTTTGCTGTAGTGATTTCTAATTATCTTTAATAACTTCAGATAGCCCGAGCCTTGAAATAATTCCAAATACGAAACCGTTCCTGCAAGGTGATAGCCTCTTTCAGCGTTAGTTGGTTTTTCTTTTTCCGGGTGTAAGATGATTTCTACATGGCCGGCTAAAGAGAGATAGCGATTTTGGTTATGGCCATCTTCGTGCGTGGCAACGTCAATTCCAGCTAAGCTTAATAAATGAACCGCCGTGCTTGTTAAGTATTCTTGGCGGGATGAGGTGCTCCGGCATCGAGCGGCACTTGAAGCAAATGCTTCAGAAAATGTGGCTAATAGAAGTCTAAAGGTAGCTTTCTTTAAATATAGTTGCTGTATGAACCGAGTAAATTGCTCTAAGCCATTGTCTTCATTATCGATCCCCGGAGCTAATAAGGGGGTGCGACCGGTGATTTGACGAATGATATCAAGCCCTAAAGCATGAAAGGTTTTAAACAACAGGGGTTGGCAATTAATACCTAGGTTGTTTAAACGAGATGTCGTTCTCGCTTGTAGTTCACGGACGGCTTTAGTGTTATAAGCTAAAGCTAAGATATATTTTTGTTCTTGAAAACCGAAGGCGCAAAGATACCCCATGCGGGCAACCATGGTTGAAGTTTTGCCGGACCCTGCGGCGGCATTTAACAATACGCGATCATTTAAATTAGTAACAGCGTTGATTTGTTCTTTGGTCAGTGGGCTTTTTTCGATTTGTTGAAAAAAAATAGGATTGCGCTCCACGATCCCTCGGACTTTCGTTTCATTAAATTTTTGGGCGAGTTCTTCCGCCTCTAATTGATAATCCATTACTGGGAGCAAAGATTGCGCCGTCATAGTGCGGTGTAAAAGCTCAATAATGTTAGGATCGCTTAAGAGGTTGTGTTTATCGGTTGGGCGTTTAGCGACGAGTTTTTTTAGTTGGTCTTTAACCCAAGGTAAAGTGATATAACCTTTAAATTGAAATTCTTGTTCTAGCTTGCCTACGACTTCTCGGTGCCAATTGGTGATAGCTATGACTAAGGCGCGTAAGCGCACTAAGATCCCAGTGTAGCGAACATATAGTTCCGTTACTCGTTTAAGCTCATGCGCTGACAAGCCACACAATAGATAAGTAGTCGTGACAGCAGACTTTTGGGGCTGCACTTCTAATTGTAATTGAGTGGGGTTGGTTGAAGATGGAGCTAAAGCCGTAATACTACGTAGTGGATAGGTGTATGACTCCTGCTTTGGGTTTGACAAAGTAAGCGCTTGGAGTGAAATATCAAGTTGCCACCCGTCTGTTAGGACAATGGCATTAGAAGGAACGCTCGTGGTAGTCATATTTGGTTAGGCGTGAAGTAGGGTAAAGCAAGAGCAATAAAATAAGGATTTTGTTTTATGGACTTTTATTATAACAAAAGTTAGAAGTTTTTTCAGAGCGGTTGGATGGCTTTAGGGAGCTATGGTTTTACGAATTTAAAGGCGCCAAACCATAAACAAATCAAAAACACTTTGTTTTTTAAAACTCGTCAATTTATCTTTCGGTGAGAACAGGTATAATTTACTAAACGTAATTTGGGTAATTAAGTCTTTGATGTTGCTTTGGTGTAAGTATATTTAGGCCTTTTTGAAAGTAATACGGAAATACGATTGTGGATAATAATGAAATTCTTGATCTCATGCACTTAGGGGGTTTTACTTTAAAACGCCCAGAACTTCTAGTAAATGCAGACCAGCTTCAAATAAGAAAGGACTTACAAGCCCAGTTACCTAATTTTGTCTTTGTCTACGAACAGGAGCTTGCCAAAGAATATCTTTTTAATTTCTATGCTTATCTTCAATATGTAGGATGCCATGTTTACTGGGAATCCCAACTTGATAATAAAGAGGTACTAAACAGGGCGGTATTTTTAGTGCCGGCATCTTTAATGAAAGCTCCTCAGCTAGAAAAGTATAAAGAATGTCGCTTCGTGCCACTTTATCCTGGTCCACGGGGCAAACAAGCTATAGCAACTCAAATTTTTGGGTTAATTGGGGGACTTCAAAAAATTGGCCATCTAGAAGAACCTAGCCAAGCGCAAATTTGGTTAGATCAACCAGAAGGCCAGGACAAATGGTTATTTAATTTGGCCGGTTTCTTAGCGTACCTTGGAATTTTAGTCGGTTGGGGCCAGCCACCTAAACACTTAGGGGAAAACACACTTTTTGTGGGGCACGAAAAGCCGGAAACTGGGATGTTTATTGCTCTTAGTAGTGGTGAACCTCAAGCTTGTAAAATGGCGGTATTTAATGAATTATTAGTCCAAGGGTATCTGCAAAAGTCTGCGTCAAGTTTTGTTCCAGGACCTAAGTTTACTCACTTAAATGAAGAGGTTCCGTCTTTGGTTAAAGAAACAGAATCTAAAGCAAGCGACGAGGCGGTAGCTAATGATGAAGTTCAATCTGGAAACGATGATAGTAAAGAAGAAAAAGTAGAAGAAAAAGTAGAAGAAAAAGTAGAAGAAAAAGTAGAAGAAAAAACAGCGGAAAACCAATAGAACTAGGTTTTGATTTTTTAAGATCAAAGCAAATTATAAATTTAGTTTTGACTCTTCCGAAAAGAGCTCAAGGAAGTCAAAGCTACAAAAGAAGCGCGGTGTAATATGACATTTTCAGTAAACTACGAAATTGAAAAATTTGAGGCTTCTCGATGTTTAGAAGCTGATTGGACTAAGTGTTTAGCTCTAGAACAAGAATCTTTTATAGATCCATGGAGTGCAGCTTTATTTAAGGAAACTGTAGACCAAGAACGAACTCATATGTTTTTGTTACGCGATTTGGTCAAAAATGAAATCTGTGGTTTTGCGTGTTACTCAACGGTTTGTGATGAAGCAGAATTGTTGCAGATCTGTGTAGCCACGACTCACCGTAAACGTGGGTTAGGTCTAGTCTTGTTAAAAAAATCACTTTCAGAACTCAAAGCTCAAAACTTTTCTCACTTTTTCTTAGAAGTTAGAGCTTCAAATCTCACCGCGGCAAATTTATATCGTAAAGTTGGATTTAAAGAAGATGCTATTCGTCGAGGGTATTACCGTGCTATAGGAGATAGTCCTTGTGAGGATGCCTTGGTTATGAGTTTACACGAATAGGCAGGACTGAAAGCAGGACTAAAATAAGTTATTTGTATTCTTAGGAAGAGAATTATTGCAGATGAAGATTCAAGTAATGAATCAAAGCCTAGTACTTTTGCTCGTAACTTTAGGGGCTTTTTTATTTTCTGCTAGTGCTTGGGGTAGTTATGTAAAGTACGTCGATACAGACGGGGTGGTGCATTATACAGACGATAAGAGCGAAGCTATTGAAAGCGGTTATGAGTATGACGAATACGACGATAACGCTAATCCATCGCCCGAAAATGTACTCCTTAGTTTAGAAGATGATGGTTCGCTTTATGTGACTAATCTTTTTGTTAGTGATATCACCTTAAAACTACATGCTTCGGACCCAACGCTTGTCAGCGGTTCAGTGATGTTTGATACCCCAATTGAAATTGCCGGTAAAACTGAAAAACACTATTTAGGTACGTTATATACCGCAGAAGATCCGACGGGTAAAGGGGTTGAAATCACCCGCACCTTTGATATCGGTAGTGTTTATGAAGGTTCTGAAGATATCTACTACCTTTTAAATCCTAATGAATTGGTTATTCCGTTTAAAGGTCTTTTCCGGGTGACTCAAGGTTGGAACGGAAAATTTACCCATAATGGTCCTAAGAGTCGTTATGCCATCGATGTCTCAATGCCTGTCGGTACTCCGATTGTAGCTGTTAAAGCAGGGCGAGTGCTTGATATGAAGATGGATTCAACTCGCGGAGGGCCAAGCCGAGAATTTAGACCTTTTGCCAACTTTATTCGTATTGGTCACGATGATGGCACTATGAGTATTTATGTGCACTTATCGGGGAAAACTGAGCGCGTACAGCTTGGGGAGCGAGTAGCCAAAGGGCAGGTGATTGCGCTTTCTGGTAATACAGGGTATACCACAGGTCCGCATCTTCATTTTGCGCTGCAGGCGAATACTGTAGATGGGATTCGTAGCATAAAATACAAGTTTAAAGGTACAGAGCCACGTACCGGCAGCCTTCTCGGCAATTAATTACAAAAAAACGTTGGATTTATGTATGCACCATTTTGGCATTTTTGCAATTTGTTGTATAATACCGCGGCAATTTTTATAAAAAAAGGTCACAAAAATTCCGATAATCGGTTTGTTTTGTACATGTTTTAACTTAGGAATGTAAATAATGCAGATAGGTATACCTAAAGAGAGCTTCGCCGGTGAAACCCGCGTCGCCGCTACTCCTGCTACAGTTCTTGGCCTTAAGAAGCTTGGTTTCACTGTCTTAGTTGAATCAGGCGCAGGTCTCGGCGCCAACTTTGATGACGCTGCTTATACTGAAGCTGGCGCAGAAATCGGCAAAGCTGCTGATGTCTGGTCTTGTTCATTAATCTATAAGGTTCTTGCTCCAACTGAAAAAGAAATCGCTCTTCTCAAAGAAGGCACTACTTTAGTTTCTTTCATTTGGCCTGCTCAGAATCCTGAACTCGTTGAAAAGCTTAAAGAACGCAAGGTTACTGTACTTGCAATGGACATGGTGCCACGTATTTCTCGTGCCCAAGCGCTTGATGCTCTTTCTTCTACTGCAAACATTAGCGGTTACCGCGCTGTTGTTGAAGCTGCTCATGAATTTGGCAGATTCTTCTGCGGTCAGGTTACTGCGGCAGGTAAGGTTCCACCAGCAAAGGTTCTCGTTATCGGTGCTGGCGTAGCTGGTCTTGCTGCTATTGGTGCAGCCCACTCTCTTGGTGCTATCGTAAGAGCGTTTGATACTCGTCTTGAAGTTGCTGACCAGATTAAGTCTATGGGCGGTGATTTCCTTAAGCTCGATTTCAAGCAGGAAGATGGTTCTTCTTCTGACGGTTATGCTAAGACCATGAGCCCTGAATTCATCAAGGCTGAAATGGAACTCTTCGCAGCTCAGGCTAAAGAAGTTGATATCATTATTACCACGGCTGCTATTCCAGGCAAGAAGGCACCTGTACTCGTAACCAAGGAAATGGTTGCTAGCATGAAGGCAGGTTCTGTAATTGTCGACTTAGCTGCTGCAACTGGTGGTAACTGTGAAGCTACTCAGGCTGGTAAAGTATTCACTACTGAAAATGGCGTTAAGGTTATTGGCTATACCGACCTTCCTTGCCGTCTCCCAACCCAGTCTTCTCAGCTCTACTCTACTAACTTAGTTAACTTAACTAAGCTTCTTTCTAAGCAGAAAGATGGCAACATCAAGGTAGATTTTGATGACGTTGTTTTACGCAACATGACTATTGTGCAAAACGGTGAAGTTACTTTCCCACCTCCAAAGATCAGTGTAAGTGCGGCTCCTGCTCAGAAGGCAGCTCCTGCTCCTGTGAAGAAGGAAGAAAAGCCTGTAAACCCAGCTGTTAAGTATGCTCTCTTCGCTGGCTTTATCGCTTTATTTGCTTTGATTGGTGCTTTTGCTCCAGAATCATTCCTTCCACATTTGACTGTATTCGTATTGTCATGTGTAGTTGGCTATTACGTTGTATGGAATGTTTCTCATTCTCTTCATACTCCGTTGATGGCAGTAACCAATGCTATTTCTGGTATTATCGTTGTTGGTGCGCTCGTACAGCTCAACACTGACAATATTTTAATCAATGCTCTTTGCTTCGTTGCCATTTTGATCGCTTCCATTAACATTTTTGGTGGCTTCTCTGTGACTAAGCGTATGTTAAAGATGTTTAGAAAGGACTAGGAGATAACAGATGTTAGGTTTAGTTCATGTAGCGTATATTATCTCCGCTTTACTCTTCATTTTGAGTTTGGCTGGACTCTCTAAGCAGGAAACCGCAAAGCTCGGTTGTACCTCTGGTATTGTGGGCATGGTTATCGCTTTGATTGCTACTTTTGTTGGCGTAACTACCGTTGCTGGTTGGTTAATTCTTGTTGTAGCTATGGTTATTGGTGCCGGTATCGGTCTTTACCTCGCGGCTAAAGTTGAAATGACCCAGATGCCAGAACTCGTTGCAATGCTCCACAGCTTTGTTGGTCTTGCAGCAGTACTCGTTGGCTACAACAGCTTCATCGAAAGCTGCCCAGAAACTGCAAGTCAGCTCGTAGATTTAGCTAACACCCCTAAGGATCAGCTTTTAGCTCTTAAGGATCAGGCAGATCAGGCTGTTTTAGCTACTATTTCTGCTCACGCTGGTCTTTCTAAAGAAGTTATCATTCACCTCGTTGAAGTATTCGTAGGCGTATTCATCGGTGCTGTTACCTTCACTGGTTCCGTAGTTGCTTATGGTAAGTTAAACGGTGGCTTCAGCCTCCCAATTTTCAAGTCTAAGCCACTTGTTCTCCCTGGTCGTCATCTCTTGAACATCGCTGCTCTCGTAATTTCATTTGCATTAATGATCGTGTTCATCGTATACAGCCAGTCTGAATATGCTTTAGCAATGGGCTGCTTAGTTGTAATGACTGTAATCGCTCTTCTCTTTGGTATCCACCTCGTGGCTTCCATCGGTGGCGCTGATATGCCAGTTGTTATTTCAATGCTTAACTCATACTCTGGTTGGGCAGCAGCAGCTGCAGGCTTTATGCTTGAAAACGACCTCTTGGTTGTTACCGGCTCACTCGTAGGTTCTTCTGGTGCAATTCTTTCTTACATTATGTGTAAGGCTATGAATCGCTCATTCATGTCTGTAATTTTAGGCGGTCTTGGTAACAAGGCTCAGTCATCTTCTGCCGAAGAAGAACAGGGCGAATACAAAGAACTCAACTATACCGAAGTTGCTGATATGCTCAAGAACGCAAGTTCTGTAGTTATCACCCCGGGCTATGGTATGGCTGTAGCTCAGGCTCAGTACCCAGTTGCTGAGCTTACTGAAAAGCTCCGTGCTAAGGGCGTAAACGTTCGCTTTGGTATTCACCCAGTTGCTGGTCGTCTCCCAGGTCACATGAACGTTCTTCTTGCTGAAGCTAAGGTTCCATATGATATCGTTCTTGAAATGGACGAAATCAATGATGACTTCGAAGATACCGATGTAGTATTGGTTATCGGTGCTAATGACACTGTAAACCCAGCTGCACTTGAAGATCCAAACAGCCCAATCGCTGGTATGCCTGTACTTGAAGTATGGAAGGCTAAGAATGTTATCGTATTCAAGCGTTCTATGAACGTTGGTTACGCTGGTGTTCAGAACCCATTGTTCTTCAAGGAAAATTCTTACATGTGCTTCGGCGATGCTAAGAAGTCTGTTGACGAAATCGTTAAGCAGCTCTAATAAACTTCTAACAATTTAAATTTGTAAATTAAAGGGATGGCTTCGGCTATCCTTTTTTGTTTTTGGCCTTTTTTGTTTTTGGGGAGAATTTTTGAACGATTCAGAATGAATTGATGAAGGAATGGGCCCTTGGAAATTATGGGGAAATTAAAGAGTTGTGCTTTAATGAAATAAGGGTCAATCACTTTTCTTATGGGCTTAAGAAGGTAGGTTAAGTTTTAGGTTTGGGGGTTAGGTTTAGGTTGGCGACTAGTTTTGATTTAGCTTAGGTTAGGTGAATTTAGTTCTTAGCTTAGTTTACATGCATGATAATGACACGTGGTTTATATAGTTACACTCTTAGTTCTAAAACCAAACTACAAATAAGAAAGGCTTCTTAAATCCAACTTGTACATCTCCAAAAAAAACTCCTTTAACCAAATAAGGTTAAAGGAGTTTAGCTAAAAGCATGAGTTTATCGTCATCTGACGTTTCTTACGGCAAGAGGAAGGGTTGTATTTTTATCTAAGCCATAAGGGTCAGGGCGATAAAAGACTTGGCCTGTTTCGCTGATATAAGCGGTCCAATACGCTAAATAAACGCGGGTATGCGAGGTTGGTTTTATATAGCGTGTCTTTTTGGATTCAATCACTTCTTTAATATGTTTTGGAGTATAAGCTGTATTTTTTAGTAAGAATTCAGCAAGCTCACGAGATTTTTGCACGCGTACGCAACCAGAGCTTAGAGTTCTTGTGGCTTTAGTAAAATAATGTGGCGAAGACGTAGAGTGTAGGAAGACAAAATGCTCGTTCGGGAAGAGGAATTTATATAATCCGAGAGCATTGTCAGGTCCTGGGGCTTGTACCATAAGGAAAGGAAAGTCTTTTTCATCAGTGTAGGTTGAAAAGTCAAACAAGCGTGGATTTAAGACGTTTTTATTTTCGTCAATAATATTGATGCCATGCTTTTCTAGGTAAGTTGGATCGCGTTTTAAATGAGTTAAATAATCGTTTCTGATCGTTGGAGGTACGGTCCAGGTAGGATTAAGTACTACTTGGCTAATGGTGCTTGCGAGGCGTGGAGTGGGACGCTTAGCAGTGCCGACGATAACTTTACTATTAAAAATTGAAAGTCCATCTTTGTATACATACATTTCCGTGTCGGGAATATTCACCAGTAAGTAGGTTGATGATTTTAAAAGGGAACGGTCACCTAGGCGTAAAATAGCGCGCGCTAAGCGAATGGAACGTTCAGCTGGGGTTTGGAAGAGTAATGAATAAGTGCCGTAACCTACAATCCCGTCGGCTTTGATCATATGGTCCGTTTGGAAGCGTTTGACTGCATATAGTAGTTCAGTGTCAAAGAAACCATTTTGAGGGCAGTTGACATCAAGATAACCCGCTTTTTTAAGAGCGGTTTTTAAAATGTTGATTTCAGTTCCATTAGTCTTAAATTTTAAGATTTTAAATGGATATGGCTTGCTTTCGGTGCCGATTAAAGAAATGTTTTTTAAAATTTCATGGCGATAGTTTAAGTAATTTGGAGTTTGCGGGCGGAGAGCTACAACGCTTTCGTAAAAGACTTTATGGTCTTTTATTAGGTTGTAGTAGTTTTCTTGCTCGTAAGTCGAGATTGTAATCTTCTTGGGCAACTTGTATTCATTGTTTTGTTTTTGCTCCCAAGTTGATGAAGCATAGATACGTCTAAAAGTTTTTAATAAAAAATAGCTTTTCATCAATTCACGTTGGAAAATATTACCACTTTTATGCGAGGCTTTTTGTAGCGCAGAAAGTTCTTGAGCAAAACGGTAATCAACATTAGCACTAGCGAGTTCCGTGAGCTGCAAATAGATTTCCCGCGCTGCAGAGTTACTATTAACTCCTGAGATGGCGCTAGCACTAGCTACAGTGCTAAAGAACCAAAAACAACAGGCTAAAATCAAGAAGCGAAAAAAAATAGCAATATTATTCATGAAGCATATCAGCATGTATTGGCTGATTTTTTCCTAATAGTTTAGTAAATAAGACTTAGGCGATTTAGTAAGAGCCCTTCATAGTCGAACACAATTATTATAAGCAAAAAGCGCTTTTCATTAAAGAAAATACAAACTTGTTTACTACATAGTGTGAGCTATTGAAGTTCAATTTTAGATTTCTAATTTAAATCACAAAATCGAGCAAATACTAGCCATAATTTGTGAAAATTCTACAAAAAATTTTGCGTCGTCCGATATTATAATTACATAAATAACTAATCTTATTTCGTGGTGCAGGAAGTTAGCTTTAATGACGCAAGCTTCCCTGACAACGAAAGAATAAAAATAAAAAATTGGCGCGGGATCATTCTGCATCTACATATTGAAAATAATGTGTGTGCTTGGTACTCGATTTATGATTGCGTACTATCGGAGGTGTAAGATGAAGGCCAATTGTACTGTTTATATTAAAAAAGATGACGGCATTGCGGTAAGAGATGCTGACCGTTTGGTTGCAGTAGCAACGAATTTTTCGTCAGTAGTTAGATTTGAAGTTGGAGCCAATGTTGCTAGTGCTAAATCATTGTTCTCAGTGATTACGCTTGATTGGCGTCGAGGGCATTGGGTTGATATCAAAGCTGATGGTGAGGACGCTGATGTTGCAGTTGATACATTAGCAAAATTAATTGAGAGCATTTAACCACCAAGCTTAAAAGCGAGTATAATGCGCAATTACTTAATGTTTAAGCAATTTTAAGGTGAGTCCGTGCGAGAAGGTTTTGTCATAACAGAAGGTGTGGCCTGTGCCCCTGCGGTTATTTTTCATAATGAGCCGGTGACTGTGACTAACACGGTGATTGGGCCAAACAAGGCGCCGGAAGAACTTAAACTCTATGATAGCGCTCGCGAAAAAACCCAAAAAATTCTTGAACAGGAAATTGAAAACACTTCTTCTAAGACTGCCAGAGATTTTTTGGAAGCTGCTGTTTTATATTTACAGGATCCTTATATTATTGAACAGATCTCAAACACGATCGCCCAAAAATACCTTAGTGCAGAATCCGCTATTTTTCAATGTTATAGCGCTTACATTGATGAACTAGTTTCAACTAATGATCCGTTCGTAATGCATAATGAGTTTGAAATTAGAAACTTAGCGGAAACTCTGATCCTAGAGCTAAGACGTCAAAAAGTAGTCTTGCCTAAAATCGATCATGATTGCATTTTAGTTTGTAATAACATTACTCCTGCTCAGTTTTTAAATTTACCGACTGAGCATATCAAGGGCGTTTTGCTTGAAGATGGCAACACTAATAGCCATTTAGCCATTGTGCTTAGAAGCACCAAAATTCCAGCCATTTTTAACGTTCATAAAGTATGCAAAGTTGTAACTCCTGGGACGGTGGTTCTTGTTGATGCCTACAACAATAAAATTTACTTAAACCCACTTGATGAAATCATTTGGACGGTAAAGAAGAAAGCGGGTGAACGTAAAGCTGACGAATATGCTCATATAACCCCAATGATGGCGCAATATAAGCAGGCTCCAGATGGAGAATGCATGCGCATTTTGGCCAATGTGGGTTCTATGTCTGAGTTACAGCGTTTAGCAAGTTGTCCAAGCTCAGGGATTGGTCTTTTTAGAACAGAATTCTTGTTTATGCAATGCACGCAAGAACCATCTGAAGAAGAACAATACCAAGTTTATAAACGCATCATGGATTCCTTGCCACATCGCTATCAGGTGACTTTTAGAACTTTTGATTTCAATGCCGATAAACTTCCACTATATATGAATACAGCTGCGATGCTAAGTATAAATAGTGATGAAGACGAGCATGTGGATAACCGTACAAGATCGATTCTTGCCAAACAGCTTCACGCATTGTTGCGTGCGTCTGTAGCCGGTTCCATGCGCATTATGTTCCCGATGATTGCTGAATATGATGAGCTCTGTGAACTTATCGAACTCTATCAATCCATAAAGCTTAAGCTCAAAAGCGAAGGGGTGGAACCTGGTGATGTGAAGCTTGGGATTATGATTGAAACTCCAGCTGGGGTGGTGATGTCAAAGGAACTTGCAGGGTTAGTTGATTTCTTTTCTATAGGGACCAATGACTTAACGCAGTACACAGAGGCGCGTAACCGCGAAATGGCTAATCATCGCAATGATGAATTAACCCCAGCAGTACTACGTTTTATCAACTTTACGGTCCAAAATGCACGCGCCGCTAAAGTTCCTGTTTGTATCTGTGGTGAGCTAGTGCATAACGTTGAGTATTTGCCACTTTTTGTTGCTCTAGGTTTAAGAGAGTTTTCTGTCGCGCCATTTTATTTAAACCGAATGTTAGACATGATGCACTCTAACCAATTTATTGAAATTCCAGATTTGGATGAACGCATTCACGCCTTAAAAACAGCCAAGGATATTAAGAACTTAAACACCTATATTCGAACTTTAATGGTGGCAGAAAACTAATAACTTTTGGGGGTGTTCATTTTTTTAGGTCTAAAAGTCCTGTAAAGTGGTTTAACCACACAAGTTCAGCGATTAAAAAACACCCTTGTATGTTTCCTCGTCAGTTCTTGGTTTATAATATACTGACTTGAGTTTACTCTTTAGAATATTCTTTACGTACACCATTTTTATATGGTGTTAAAGGTGGAAACGCTTAAATTCATAACTGTATCACGATAAACTTAAGTATGAATCTTCATCTTTTGAAGGCAGTGGCATTATAGCTTAAAATGCGATCTTAAATATCATGAATTTCTGGCCAATTTAAGGAGTGAATACACTCTCACCAGAGGTTTAGGCTATTTAAAATTTTTTAAAATTATGGAGAAATGGTAAATGGGATGGTTTGGTTTTGGTCACGCACAAGAAACTAAAAAACGAGAAGCTGATTTGACCCTACTCGCTCCCATGAGTGGCAGTTTGGTCATGATCGAAGATGTGCCAGATGTGATTTTTTCCGAAAAAATTGTGGGCGATGGCATTGCTATAAAACCAACAGATAATAAGGTTTTAGCGCCATGTGATGCAACAGTAGTGGAAGTTTTTGAAACTAACCACGCCATCGTGCTTAAATCTAACCCGCTTGAATTATTGATTTTTATTCACATTGGAATTGATACTGTGGATTTAAAAGGGGAAGGCTTTTTCCGTAAGGTGCAAGCTGGGGATAATGTACATGCAGGCGATGTGCTTTTAGAGTTCAATCTTAATATGCTTCAAAGTAAAGCTAAATCAACTATTACCCCGCTGCTTATTTCTGCAAGCCATATGAATAGAGTTAAAAATTTAGAGTTACTTTTTAGTTCTTCAAATTGTCAGGCTGGGGTTACTCCTTTACTTGGGATCGATATTAAGTCTGGTGAAGATGCTTAATTTTATGGACTCTATCGGTTTTTATTTGACCTTTTGGTTATGTGGAGTAACTAAAGCATCTATCTAGTACATGAACGAACTAGTGACACTATATTACTTTCCATAAATTTGTTACCAAGAGGCTTACTGCCAAGAAGTATACACTCAAGTAGCTTATTTTGAAGTTAAAGATTTAGAACTAGAGCTAGGCGCTTGCTTAGAGGCTGAATTGTTGTTTCGACGGATATTTATATAATCCGCAAAATCTGGTTTTAGGCGTTCATGCCACAATAGGGTGCCACCACACACTGCCGCCGGGATCATTACCAAATTCAAAAAAGGAATTAATAAGCCAACCCAAGCAGCGAGACCAAAAGAAAGGCAGACTGTTTTATGGGAAGCAATTGAGGTTCTAGTGTTTTTAAAGCTTACGTGATTGTTTTCAAAACCATAGCTAGTGTAATCCATAGCATTACACCACGCCCCAATTAAGGCAGTAAGAATCGGGCCAATTAGAGGAATAAATAAAGCAATTAATCCAAGGATTAAAAGTGGGATGCGATAAAGAAGTTTTAAGATTTCAAGGCCTACCATGTGGGGAATATCTTTAATCGTTTCCATCATTGTCATGTCGTTTATGGCGTGTCCACAAAGTAGTTCTTCAGTCTTCTCAGAAAGAATACTATAAAAAGGTGAGCCAATAATAAGTGCAATAGTGGTGAAAGAGTAGAGCATAATAACGAGCATCACCAAGAAAATAATGGCTTTGACCAAATAGGAGAGAAAACTGAAGTTTGGCATGTATTCCATAATCAAATTATCAGTAAGCTCACCTGAGTAGGATAGTCCAAACCAAAAACCGAGGCTTAAAAAGCAGACATTAAGGATTATAGGTAGGATGATATAACGTCTAAGACCTGGTTTTAGGCAAAGGGAAAAACCCTTAACGAAATACATAAAACCCGTGATGTTATGAAATCCGTTTGGCGCTACGCTAGACATGATGTTCCTTGTGGTGTGGGGGTAAAAAGCTTGTAAGCGAAAACTTAATTTATTGGAAAATAAACCTAGAGCAAAAAGTTTGTTTAGATTAAGGTTAAGCAACTAAACAAAAGTGGTCCTCAAGCAGAGGTTTGTTTGAATTTTTTCCTTAGTTTAGAACCTGCTTGAACTTAAGCTAGGGGGACCAAAGTAAGATAGCTCATATTTTGCAAATAAATCAAGACTTTCTGTCTGTAATCTTTGTTCTTTATATCATATAATACAGTGGATTGGAATTGTGTGCTGAAGTCACCTTATTATCTAGGTTAATGTTTGAGATGGATAAATTATCTTTATTAATTCTTGTTTTTGGTTTTTTATTAATTGTGGGCTTTATCGTCAATGGATTTTACCGCGGTAGACAAAACCGTGCGGCTTTGGTTAGAGATCCTAGAACCGAAAATTTAGCGCAAGAATTGTCCCCAACTACCAATGAAGTTTCAGAAAAGATTGGTGCTGTTGATATTGTGCAATCTAACATTGAAGAAGCCACTGTTCCTAATATTGAAGATTTTGATGCCCAGAATGTAGGTGACAACAAGGTCACTCCTCTTGAAACAGCTGAAGCTCAACCAACTACTAAAAGCCAAGAAACTAAAACTTCACTCATTGGTCGCCTCAAGAACATTTTCTCCAAGAAAGCTGTGGCTCCTAAGCAGGTAACTGTGACTGAAGAACCGCAAAGTCAGTATTTTGTGAGTTTAAAAGCTCCTGATGGTCAAGAATATGCAGCTACTGACGTTGATGCAATTTGTCGAGAATACATGTTTCAGTTACGCGATATGAACATCTATTACCATGAAAACGAAGGCCGTACAGTGTTTGGGATTTGTGGTAATACAGAGCCTTACGGTTTTGCAGATGAAAATCTCGACCAAGTGCATTATAAAATTCTTAATCTTTTTATGGATTTGCCAGACCGCGGTTACGCGGAAAACAATTACGTAGAAATGGTTTCATTTGGCTATATTATTACCCAAAAATTGGGTGGAACCATGGTAAATGAAAATAGCGAACCTATCGATGAAACCATGGTAAATCGAGTTCGTGACGTGTTATTGGCTTATGATAATTTAGCTTAAGTACCTTAAGCTAAATTCCTTTGATGTAGTAATTACATTGTGAACTACTCTCCACTTAAAGAGGAATGAGTCTTCTTGGAGATTTTAAATAAAAAGTGAAAATCAAATTAGACTAAACTCTAAAGGACTACGTTTATTCGTGGTCCTTTTTTAGTTAAAAGTTAAAATAAGATACGATTTAGAATTTAAAACTAATATAAAATAAAAAGGTTGGGCACACTTAAGGTGCTTTTTTGAGGCGTTAAAGATGGAACATAAGGTACAGATAGACCCTGAGGTTATGACAGAAGTTAATAAATTAAGAGAATTACTGCATAGATATTCTTATGAATATTACACTTTGGATGCGCCTACTGTACCAGATGCAGAATACGATCGCCTCTTTCGCAGATTACAGGCTTTAGAAACGGCCAATCCTGAGTTAATAACGCCTAACTCACCGACACAAAAAGTTGGGGGCGCTGTTCTTGCAGAATTAGAGCCGGTAACCCACAAAATTCCCATGTTATCTTTAGATAACGTCTTCGATGATGAACAGTTAACGGCTTTTGTCAACAGAGTAGGTCAAGGTTTAGGTCGTGATACCTCAAACCTAGAATTTTGTGCTGAACCAAAACTAGATGGTTTAGCCTGTAGTTTTATTTATGAGCATGGAGAGCTAGTTTTAGCGGCCACAAGAGGTGACGGGCGTGTAGGGGAGAACGTAACTGCGCAAGCTCGAACTATTGCTAACGTTCCTTTGGTGCTTCAAGGCGATACGATACCTGATTACCTTGAAGTCAGAGGTGAGGTCTATATGCCTCATGCGGCTTTTGAAAAGCTAAATGAAGAAGCAAGATGTGCGGAAATATCTTGGCATCAAGCAGAAGAAAAGTATAAGCGGGCGTTAGTAGAATACGAACATGAAATAACTACGCGCGAACAAAAGCGCGCAGTTTTATCGGCTAGTGAATTTGCCGCCTTACCAAAGCTAGTAAAACCTCGTAAGCAACGAGTGGCTCGCCCTAAATTTTTTGCTAATCCGCGTAATGCCGCCGCTGGCAGTTTAAGACAAAAAGACCCTAAAATAACAGCTGCTCGTGGCCTAACATTTAATTGTTATTTTGTGGCGGCGTGTGAAGGGGTGGAGTTACCAGCTAAACATAGTGATTGTTTAAAAATGGTGGCTAAGTGGGGGATTCCGGTTAATCCGGAAATTAAGACTGGACTAGGCTTAGAATTTCTTCGTCATTATCATGATGAGATGCAAACAGAGCGTATGAGTTTAGCTTATGACATTGATGGTATTGTCTATAAAGTTAATGATTTAAAACTACAGCAACAATTGGGGTTTGTGGCGCGGTCACCACGTTTTTCCATTGCTCATAAATTCCCGGCTCAAGAACAAATCACCAAGGTTACAGCCATTGATTTTCAGGTGGGGCGAACAGGTACTTTGACCCCGGTGGCGCGTTTGGCTCCTGTAAAAGTAGCTGGGGTTATGGTAAGTAATGCTACTTTACATAATCTAGATGAAATTGAACGTCTTGGCATTATGGTCGGAGATTATGTATCTATCCGTAGAGCGGGGGATGTAATCCCGCAGGTGGTGGCCGTAATTTTAGATCGCCGTCCAGCTGATGTTACTTCAGTTGAGGTGCCAAAGACCTGCCCGGTATGTGGCTGTGTTGTGGAAAATGATCCAGAACATGCCCAAATAAGATGCACCGGTGGCTTGTATTGTAAAGCGCAACGCTTGGAGGGGTTACTTCATTTTGTAGCTCGCGACGCAATGGATATCAGAGGTTTGGGCCGAAGCTACATTGAAGCCTTATTAGCTTCAGGTTTAGTTAAATCGGTAAATGATATTTATCATTTAACATTAACAGATCTAGCACATGTTAATTTAAATTTTGCCTCCTCTAATCTCATGGAAGGAGAAGTTAAAGCTCAAGCTTTATTTAAGGAAGAAGTTGCGAATATCTTTGCCCAAAAATTAAAAACATGGTCGATGCAAGAAGAAGCTTCCATGTTAGTGGCTGGTTCTTTTGAGCCGATGCATCGCCCTGAAGCAAATAATGCTGATATCTTAGATGAAGCTGTGGAAAATCTTAGTGCGCGCTACCCGCAATATGATTTTTATGAAATCAGACAAAATTACTTGGCAGAAACAACCGCTCCGCAAGAAACAGTGCGGACTCACGAACGTTTGATCGGTGAGGTAACTGCCACTAAGATTATGGATGAAATTGAACAAAGTCGTCACGTGCCACTTAATAAGTTAATCGCCGCTTTAGGAATTCCTGATGTCGGGGTTTCAACCGCAATGACTTTGGCGCGTCGTTATGAAACTTTAACTGAAGTTATGAACGCGACCCAAAGTGAGTTACTGTGCTTGGCTGATATTGGGGAGGTTACGGCCAACCACATTGTTAATTTTTTTAAAGAGCCTCACAATGCCGAAGTTATGCTTGATTTGTTAACTCCGGTTGATGCTGGAGGCGCCGGCCTAGCGCCAACGTCGCAAAAGCAAGATGAGACCATACTAACAGACGATAATCCATTTGCTGGGCATACGATAGTGCTCACCGGAACGTTGTCACGTGACCGTAATACTGTTCGTGACTTCTTAGTAGCCTTAGGGGCTAAGGTTAGTGGCTCGGTTTCCAAAAAAACATATATGGTAATTGCCGGTGAAGCTGCAGGATCTAAACTTGATAAAGCACGGGATTTAGGCGTAAAAGTGCTAAATGAAGATGAATTTAACGCACTAGTGGCCACCTTGCCTGCAAGTTTAGCTCAAAAGTTGGGCTGATCTATAGGTTTGACCTAAATTTAGGCGTTACATCTTAACGTAAAATTTAAAGGACCAAGCTTTGGTTAAAAGCTTGGTCCTTTGGTTAGTAGAGCTTAATTTATCAATTAACAGTTAGAATCACTAGCGTGGGGCAACCGTGCTAAATTATAAGGAGAGGTATTGTGAGTCTACCCCTTTATATTTGGGTTGTAGTTCGCTACCGGTACTAACACATAATCAACCCAAGTAGTCTTTACATTTGGATTAACAAAGCCCGGGTTAAGCTGCTTTAAAAGCTCAAGCGAAACCCCAGTGTCGGCCGCTACTTCCTTTAAGGACCGGTTATCTAAATCAATTTTCCGAAATACAGGCTGGTATTTAATGATTGGGAAAGTGATATTGTATTTCTCAGAATTACGCACAAGATCGGTAAAAGCATAAAGCCGTTCTACGTATTCAATGCCGGCCCGTGGAATTTTTAGGTGCCATAAGTCGATAGGCAATCCTTTGGCTTTATTTCTTTTAATAGCTTTTTGGACGGTCCCTGGACCCACGTTATAGGCGGCGATGGCTACGTTCCAATCGCCAAACATATCGTAAAGTTGTTGGAAGTAATCTAGGGCTGCATTTGTAGAGGCAATAACATCAAGCCGCATATCGTAGTGACGGTTAAATTTTAACTTGAAGTGTCTCGCAGTACCAGGCATAAACTGCCAAATACCTTTGGCGCCTTGTGGAGAAACAGCTTTAGGATTGAAATTACTTTCAATGATTGGAATTACAGCTAACTCTAATGGCATATCGCGACGTCTTAAGTCACGTACGATATGATAGAGATAGAGTTTGCCACTACCTAATTGTTTTTCGTAATAGCGTTTATAGGCATGTAGGCGACGCTTTTCTTTAGTTTTACGGGCGTTTTTGGGAGTGTTGAAGTCCATGTCTTTGACGGCATGTTCCCAAAGTAACACATGGCTATGGGGCTCCGTTGGCAGGTATGTTATATCATATCCTGTAGCCATGCGTTCTTCAAAACTCGGTCCACCAGCGGCAGTTTGGCTGTCAGAGTTGTTGTCTCTTACGTTCGCACAGCCAGAAACCATTGCCATGAGCAAAAGGAGTAATGAAAAGCTTATTAAACTATGTTTCATTAGTACAGTATCCTTTATCCTCTATTAAATCTTGGGATTTGGCTGCATTCTTAGCCAAAATGTCACAGCGCTCATTTTCAGGATGGCCATTGTGGCCTTTAACCCACTGCCAGGTAATGTCATGTTTTTGGGCTTCTTTATCAAGTTGTTGCCACAAATCAAGGTTTTTAAGATTTTTTTTGCGGGCGTTATCCCAATCATTTTTACGCCAAGAAAAACGCCAAGCAGTCATCCCTTGAATGACATAGTTGCTATCTGAATAGAGTGTAACTTTACAAGGTTCCTTTAAAGCTGAAAGTGCAGCTAAAGCACCTAACAACTCCATACGGTTATTGGTGGTGATTTTATAACCACGCGATAATTCTTTTTCATAAGAACCATAGCGTAAAATTACGCCACACCCCCCGGGACCAGGATTACCAAGACTCGAGCCGTCACAAAAAATTTCAATTTCCTTCACGAATATCCCCCAATATTCCTTAGGGAAAAACCTAAGGACAGCTCTAAAATTGTTATAATGAAATTAAAAGTAACACCTTATTCTACTACAGATGAGCTAATTCGTCAAAAAAGCATATCTTTGTTATGAATAGTAAATAACAATCTATATGTAAATTATAAAAACACACGGCGCAACGTAGATGCTAGCTAGCTCTAGCAAGGCTTTCTTTTTAGGTGATGGTTAGTTTTTAGCAAAAATGCTAATATGCTTTTATGATTTTTAAAGCTTAGGGGAAAAAGATGGGTGAGCAAAGAGAGCGTAAAATAGTACTTGATACCGAAACAACCGGTAAAGAGGATGATGGTACCCCAGGCTCGCATCGTGTAATTGAAATTGGTTGCGTTGAAATGATGGGGCGTCAGCTCACAGGGCGTAAATTACAGCTATTTATGAACCCCGAACGACCAGTTGACGAAGAAGCTTACAATGTGCACCATATTTCCGACGACTTCTTAAAAGACCAACCAAAGTTTGCGGAAGTATTCCCGCGCTTTTATGAATTTATCGCCGGGGCGGAATTGATTATTCATAATGCAAAGTTCGACGTTGGCTTCTTAGATCATGAATTTAAGCTCATCGGGCAAAACCTTAAAATTGAAAACATCTGTTTAGTTACTGATACTCTTGATATTGCCCGAAAAAAATTCCCGGGGCAAAGAGTTAGCCTCGATGCTTTGTGTTCTAAACTATCAATCGACAATTCGGCTCGTACATCGCACGGGGCGTTGCTCGACTCCGAAATATTAGCTGAAGTGTATCTTGCTTTAACTGGGGGCCAGGAAAATCTAAATATTGCCGGTGGTGAAGGGGAGAATAACCACCAAGAAAGGTTTGAACGTGAAAAAATTCTTGGAACCACTAAATTAAAAGTTATTGAACCAACTCCTGAAGAGTTAGGTTGTCACCTTGAATACATGATGGGTTATTCTAACGTCAAAGTAGCACAAAAAGACAATACCAAAGTACCATTAAGTCATTTGGCTTTTGGGGATGAATTGCTACTAAAAGGTTTAGAAGAAAATAAAGGTAAAGTGACGCCGGATCAAATTCAAGAAGAGATTAAAAACAAATTTATGTCGGCTCAGGATTATGCGGCATATCGGGAGGCGGTTGAATGTCGTAACGAAAAAGCCAAACGCATTAAAGCCAAGGAAAAAGCCCAAAAAGAAGAACAAATGCGACACGTTAAGCTTTAAACCTTAAGGCTTAAGCTAAAAGTATTAAATTGGATAACTGACAGGAGTAGGAAAATGGCAGTTGATATTAAAGGTGAACTTGAAGAAGCAGCTAAAGTCTTACAAGCTTTTTTAACCGACGACAAAAATATTCAAGCAATTCGTCAAGCTGCTGAAATTATGGTCGCTTCATTAAAGGCAGGCGGTAAAATCATGTCTGCGGGCAATGGGGGCAGTCATTGCGATGCTATGCATTTTGCTGAAGAACTAACTGGTCGTTACCGCGATAATCGAAGAGCTTTTGGGGCTATTGCCATTTCAGACCCAAGTCATCTTTCTTGTGTCTCAAACGATTATGGTTTTGAATATGTGTTTTCCCGCTATTTAGAAGGGGTGGGACGCGCAGGTGATGTGTTACTAGGTATTTCTACGAGCGGTAATTCTAAAAACATAATCAATGCTGTGAATACAGCTAAAGCTCAAGGTATTAAAACTATCGTCTTAACTGGCAAAAATGGTGGGGCTCTAGCAGGTTTAGCCGATTGTGAAATTAGAGTGCCACATTTTGGTTATGCAGATCGTATTCAAGAAGTGCATATTAAGGTAATTCATATTTTGATAAATTGCATTGAAGATTTGATGGCTCAAGGCTAGGGGCGTAACCTGTAGAGGCGCAACATACAAATGTGTTAGTCAGCTTAAGTTAGTTAATAAATAAAAAGGGAGGTAAAACCTCCCTTTTTATTTGGGCTTAAGAAAGAACATGCTTAAGCTATTTATGCTTTTATGGCTTAGATGATTTCAACCTGAGCTTCGCCATCAGCAGCGGCTTCAATTGAACCAAGAACCCAAGCCTTTTCGCCGCTAGCAGTTAAAGAAGCAATAGCTTTTTCTGCATCAGCCTTATCAAGAGCAACGATCATACCAACACCGCAGTTGAAAGTTCTGTACATTTCATGAGTATCGATGTTGCCGTTCTTTTGTAACCAATGGAAAACTTCTGGCCATTCCCAGCTGTTTTCTTTACATACAGCCTTGGTGTTCTTTGGAAGAACACGTGGGATGTTTTCCCAGAACCCGCCACCAGTGATGTGGGCAAGAGCGTGGATCTTGCAGGTCTTCATGAGGTTGAGGATTGGCTTAACGTAAATACGGGTTGGAGCCAAAAGGGCGTCGATGAGCTGACGGCCATCGCTGAGCTTTGAGTATGGATCAGCTTGAGAAACTTCTAATACCTTACGTACTAAAGAGTAACCATTTGAGTGTGGGCCTGAAGAAGCAATTGCAAGAATTACGTCACCAGCCTTAACTTTAGAACCGTCGATGATTTCGTCTTCTTCAACAACACCAACAGCAAAACCTGCGAGGTCGTAATCAGGTACATGGTACATGCCAGGCATTTCTGCGGTTTCCCCACCGATTAATGCACAACCTGATTGTTCGCAACCATTAGCAATGCCAGTTACAACGCGAGTAGCGTCAGATACGTCAAGCTTACCAGTAGCGTAGTAATCGAGGAAGAAAAGTGGTTCTGCGCCTTGAACGATGAGGTCGTTTACGCTCATGGCAACAAGATCGATACCAACGGTGTCGTGTTTTTTGAAGTCAATTGCGAGACGTAACTTAGTGCCTACGCCATCGGTGCCAGAAACGAGAACTGGCTTTTTGTAATTAGCTGGAATGCGGCAAAGTGCGCCGAAACCGCCTAATCCGCCCATTACTTCTGGACGAGTGGTCTTTTTAACAACTGACTTGATGTTGTCAACAAGAGCATTACCAGCGTCGATATCAACACCAGCATCCTTATAGCTTAATTTCTGCTTATCCATCTTGGAGATTAACCTCATGTGCGAGAATGTGTGCAACAAAAACGCCCACATTTTAACAAAAAATGCGGGCTTTGTCTTATTACGTGTAATAAATTATTGAAGGTTTAGTAACAAGAATATTTGTCGAGACAGTGACATCCTCCCCCACCTATAGAGGTGGGCTTCCCACCGATAAGATAGGTTCAGTTCTCGCTCAAGCACTCTAATGAGTACAGTATCAACGAGCTAACCCCGTGT
>UQCV01000027.1 GCA_900539665.1 uncultured Succinivibrionaceae bacterium
GACATTAGGATGGGGACATGGTATTAAACTCCTATATTTTCGTGCGTAACTGCTAAGCCACCGGACTCTTACTGGACTTAGAGCCCCCTAAGTGATATAATGCGCCAGTTTTTTGGGACTCCTCATAGTTAAATGGATATAACAAGCCCCTCCTAAGGGCTAGTTACAGGTTCGATTCCTGTTGGGGAGGCCATATACTCATCGCGTACTCATAGTACCAGCCACGCATTTTCCCTCATCCGTGCTATTTTTCGTGTTTTCTTTGGCGAAACTACTTTCCATATTTTCAATTAACACTTCGTCTGTTTAGATAACTTTATTTTTTGGGGACCGCCAAGCCCTACTTTATTATTTGTCCTTACGCCTTCAGGCTCCGGCCCTACCTTGTAAAGAACCAAACTCATACCAACGTAAACCTACAAGCTTACGTCTAACGGAGTTAAAGCGAAACAAAAGCACAAAACTCTCCACAGTTCTAAAGTCTAGACTTTCTAAAATTTTTAGGAATGGTATCCTATAGATATCGCAATTTCTTTTATTTGGAGATTGATTAAGCCTATGTTTGGAATTATTAACTACATTCGCCATGACTTAGAAGGGGTCTACACCGCCGAACTTATTCGCGGAAGCATCAGCATGCTCATCGCCTCAGCCTTGTTGCTTTGTACCCCCGAAACCCCCGCTTCCCCCTATATGCTTATTATTGCTTTATACGGTTTACGATCTCTAACCCCAGCTCCATTTTTAAAAAGAATTGGCGAACTTATTTTAAGCTTAACTCTCTTAGTCATAACCTTAATAGTCTCTCTTAGATTGGGCCAATACCGCTTGTTTGTGCCAGAAGTTTTGTTAGCGGCCACGCTTAGCACTTGGACCGTGTATCTATTATTTAAAAAAAGCAGTTTCTCCGGGACAGTTATGTTCATGAGTGTCTTTGCAATCGTAAATTTCGGCATGGGACTTACCGTGGCGACTCAAGGTATTACTAATTTAGAACTCATAACCGCAACCCTTATGGGAGCAGGTTGCGTACTCATTGCGGCTTTAATAGTGCCAGTGGTAAACTTTCATTGGTGTTTACTCATTAATCATTGCTTTCACCACGACTTGAAAAAGTTGTGCCTTTATCTCTTAAAAGCCCCGAACTATGGAAGCCAATATGAACTTCCACTAAAGACTCGAGATAAGTTATTAAAATTCGAATCATCGCTTTTAAACATCATTAGCCACGTCCGGGCGCCTGAACGGCAAAAACTATATCAAGATCTCACAAGTGGCCTAATTCTCATCATCTTTTGGCCCGCAGCTCATACTGACGCCACCCATTTGCAAACTGTTAACAACTTACGACGCTCTGCTTTAAAAACTATTTTGCGCTTAGTATGTCATTATGATTTACCCCCAGAGCCAATCACTGCCTCTACCCTCCAAACACCACCAGATAAATTTGATCCATTTTGTAATGGTGAACTCAGACTTCATATTGAAAAAGTCACCGCGGACGCTATGAAGCTCGCCTCGTGGGAACAAGAACACCAAGCCGATCCCAAGCCACAAAATGAGGCCACACAACAATTAAGTCCCAAGACGGAGGGCCATCATGAAAAAGCCTAATATTCTCCTCGGGCAAAGCCTTACTATGGCTTTATCTGTAGCTATCGCCCAAATTATTTCATTCTTTTGGCCGGCCGATCAGAGCTTTTGGTTACCCTTAACTACATTTTGTGTATCCCTTTATATTTCAACGCCATTAACCGCTTTAAGGCGAACGGTACACCGCATTTTAGGAAGCCTATATGGCGTCATCATGGCTGGGGTGGTAATTTTAATCTGGCCTGGGTTATACCAATCACTATTCTTCCTAACAATTTTTGCCGGGTTTACTCTTTGGAGCCGAGCTTTTGTTTCGCTCTACTACCTCTTTGTAAGTTTCATGACGGCCTCAGTTATAATGCTGCTCTCCATACTCATGAAAAACACTACTTTAACCCCAGATTACCTCATTACTGAACGAATTATTTTCACTTTAAGTGGCGCCCTTATTTCTTTAATCTGTGCTCTTATAATCATGCCTCCACTTGAAAGTTGGGACATGTTAAAAACCTACCGCCACTATCTCACTAGATTTTGGCTTGATTACCAAAAAGTGATTATGACTTCTGATGTTTCGGCTCCCCAACCTAAAGAAAAACTGGATCAAGCTTTACTTTTAAAAGAATTGCACGCTAGCAGTTGTGCTTACGCAGAAAAAATGCCGGTATGGCGCTGGCAACTATTTTTTGACCGTTTTATTTACCGGAGCTTAGCTAAATATCTGCACCGAATTTATAACATGCGAATCTTAGCCGGTATCCTGCTTCCAGGTTTAGACAAATTTGTGGCCCGATTGCCCCAAACTTCCCCAGAGCTAGTAGTGCATATGGAAGTTAAAAACCTACTAAAACGCAATTTAAATGCCACGAAAACCATTGTGCAAAAACTAAAAAATCTCAAAAGACCAGAAGCCACCCAAGCCCTTTTGGAGCTTAAAAAGAGCAATAAAGAATTAGACGAATTAGTTTTAAAACACAATATTTCCGAACTTAAAACTGCCATCATCGTGCTTCATGAACTTGAATTTGAACTTGAACATCTAATTTCAGGCCCCGTGCAACACTATCTTTGCTTAAAAAAACGAGAGCATCTTTAATTTTGCTTCGTAGATAAATTTATTGAGCTTAGAGATCTGGCTAAGCCATCTTAGTTTATTTGGGCATATTATGATTTTGATTTACTTCGTAGCTTCAAGCTTAAGCTTGAAAAATACATTTAAATATGACTCCATAAACTATACAATAGTGATGCTTAATAACTAAAAAACAGATCATAGGATAAATAATGAAAATCAGAAATTTACTCGTAGTGGCCATCTTAGCTACTACTGCTATGGCGTGTAATTCTACTAGTTCTATCTCTCAGCCATCTGAAGATGAACTCCTTGCGCAAGAACCTGCTATTCAGCTAACAGTAGCAGCGCAAACCTTAAGCGCATGGCCTTATGCTCGTGACCAATTAACTTATACCCTTAAGAATCAAGATATCACTATCACCAAAGCTGCCGGTATTAGTCTATGGAAACAAATGGCAGAAGAAAGCCTCGTCAACCGTCTAGCCGCGCTTGGCCTCACGCAAAAGCAAGAAGGACCTGCTAAGCTTACCATCACTTACGGGTTAACTGAACCTGGGGACACTACTGCTTCTAGCGATCAAGTTTTTAATACCCTAGGCCTTACCGCAGGGGGGAAAAATGGCTCCATTAATGTTAGCATTGTGGATAACTTAAGTGGCCGTAACCTTTGGTCTGGTTCTGTCAGTGCACAAAGTGACAAACCATTACTTAAAGATAGTACTAAAAAACGTGTTATCAATAGCCTTATTGATTCACTAACCAACCAATTACCTAAAGCCAAATAATTCTTAAAATTTGGCTTAAAAATGGAGCCCGCAGGCTCCATTTTTACTTACTTTATTAACACTATCAAGATTCACCTAAGCAATTTTATGGTAACTATAGGCGCTTCTTAGTTTAGTCCACAAGCATCCTAACAATCTTCCACTAAAGATAATGCCGCTTCTAAGGTTTCAATCCCCGCGCCCTCAAGATGATGGTGAGTTGAAATATACTGACGATAAGCTCGCGCATTAGGCATGCCCGCAAAAATACCCAATAAATGACGAGAAATATGTTTAAGGTACCCACCTGCCGCTAGGTGCTTTTCTATATATGGATACATCGCCCGGACTAGATCCTTGCGACTCATCGTATTTACCGCCTCTTCACCATATATTAAATGATCTGCCTCAGCTAACATATAAGGATTTTGATACAAAGCTCGCCCCATCATCACGCCATCCACATGTTCAAGATGACCTAAAGCTTCAGCTAATGTGTTTATATTGCCATTGATCGAAATATTTAAAGTCTGAAAATCTTTTTTAAGGCTATAAACTCTTTCATAATTGAGTGGTGGCTTGTCTCGATTTTCACGCGGGCTCATACCCGTTAAAAAAGCTTGACGTGCATGCAAAATCACCGCATCTGTACCAACTTTTTGTAAATCGGCCAAAAAATCATGAATGTATGCATAGGAATTTAAATCATCAACCCCAAGTCTAGTCTTGACTGTCACCGGAATAGAAACAGCATCTTTCATGGCAGCCACAGCTTCACATACTAAGGCGGTATTTTTCATTAGAATGGCCCCAAAAGAACCATTTTGTACTCGGTCCGATGGGCAACCAACGTTAAGATTAACTTCGTCATACCCTAAACTTTGGGCCTTTTGGGCGCAAAGGGCCAATTCCTTAGGATCATTTCCCCCAAGCTGCAAGGCTACTGGATGTTCTTCTTCGTTGTACGCTACTAAGTCATCGCGTCCATGAAGAACGGCCCCTGTAACCGTTAATTCTGTGTATAACAAAATTCTTTTGGAAAGCAACCGACATAAATACCGAAAATGACGATCAGTCATATCTAGCATCGGTGCTAGTGATAACCTTGAGGCCAGAAAAGTTTGATTAGACATTTTTGTCCCTTTTAGATATAAAACCAAAAGCTAAAACTAGTAACCGCGTGAATTTGTTTCACGACCTCTAAGACCAAATTCTTGAGTAAGTTACATATAGTCATAGACTTATAAGAGTAAGTCCCTAAAAACTCATGAAATTTGTTAAAAAGCCACAACAAGACTTCTAATCTTGTTGCTGTAGAAAATAAATTGCCCTTTGCAATTCAGTATCGAGTTTTAAGTCCGGCTGAGTCTTAATCTGTTCTCTTAGGACGTTTAATCTCTTTTTAATATCCAAGGATAGAGCTTCAACCTGGCGTGGTTTTAGTTTACCTAAGGCTTGAGCGCTGATTTTTTCTGCTTGTTGATATTTGAGTCTTAGAAGCCATAATTCCCCGTATCTTTTGGCCCACATCTTAAAAAATTCAGCACTAGCATAAGCATCAGCCCAACGGCCTAATTGCGCAGCTTGTTCCGCAAAATTATAAAGATATACGTATTCACCAGCTTCGATAAGTTTTCCATACCAAAGGATCCCTTCGGCTTTAATTTGTGGTGGATTGCCTTCTGCGCTTAAAGTTTTAGCATAAAGTGCCGCACAATTTTGCGCTTTGTTTTCCTGACTAAGATCGAGGCATTCCATAAAATAACCGCGGGCTTTTTCTTTATTAACTTCTACCCCTAACCCCTGCCAATAAATCATACCTAAAAAGCCAGAGGCATGTTTAATTCCTTCTTTGCGGGCTTGTTCAAAATAGCGTCGCGCTAAATCAACATCTCTATAACCAGACTTACCTTTAAGATAGATATAACCTAAAATTTCATTAGCAACCAAACTACCGCGTTCTAATTCATTTTCACACTGTTGTAGCGCAAGTTCAAAACTATAGCTAGAAACCAAATCTAAGCATGTAGCTTTAGTTTGAGCCTGAGCCCCAAAAGCCACATGAGACCCCAATGACATGCTTATACCAACGCTTAAAGAAATGAACTTTAGCCAAATTATACTTTTTTGGATTTTGATGCTCTTTGACCAAATCATTTCTATTCTCCCGCTAAATATAAAAGCACATTTTACCTTAAATTAAATGAAAACATGCCAAAATGTCCGTTGAGGTCTAATTATTTTATAACCACCTCAAGCCACATATCGACTATATTTTGCGCATAAATGCTTTAATTTAAAAATGATAGTTGCAATATGTCAAGATTCATGTAAAATATGTTCAACTTTGATGCCGGGATGGCGGAATTGGTAGACGCAGCGGATTCAAAATCCGCCGGTGGTGACATCGTGAGGGTTCAAGTCCCTCTCTCGGTACCAACATCAAAGTTATTCTATAACATTATTTGTGGATTTATTCACTATTGACCCGCTTGGGTCTTTTTTTTGCTCTTTTTAGAACATTCCTTTTTTAGAGCATTCCTACTAAGCTCCCCCATACTAAACTTAACCTTACATGTTTCTCATTTTGTTGTAACTACTTCTAATTTAATTTTATCTAAGTTTTTTCTACTTTCTTTATATTATCGAGCCTCTAATGTCGGTACCATTTCAAAGTTGAAATTTAAACCTTATTCCCAAAACAAAATCAACTTTTCCCTAAAAGAAAAGGTGGCCCTAGATTTCTAGAAGCCACCTTCACATTTTTAACTCCTTTAAACTATTTATCAAGTTTAAAATGGTTATTGAGTAATCCGGGGCTGATTACACCGTCTGTCCGGACTATGGAAACCGCAGTTCCGATTTAAAGAAAAACAACATTCCGGTGTCAAAGTATGTACGACTCCCAGATCTGCTGATTGATCTGGAAATGTCCAGGAATGAAGGTACATACAAAAAGGTCATGGCTAAGTATGCCAATCCACTTCTTCTTATCATTGATGAATAGCTTCTCTTGAAACTAAACGATAATGAGCAGAAGGATATCTTCGAACTGCTTCACAGAAGACGTAAGAAATCTTCTACAATCTTTTGCTCACAGTATCAGAAAGAAGGATGGTATGACAAGCTTGGTGGAGCATCTAGCCCTTGGGCTTATGCAATCCTGGATCGAATTGTACATGATGCATATATGATTAACATCCAAAGCATTGACTCATCAAAAGATGTATCAATGCTTGAGGTATACGGCTTGGATAAAAGCTTACGCGAGTAAACTAGCATTAGGTGGTTTCCAATGTTCCGGACTATCGGTTCCCGATTTTCCGGAACTGCGGTTTCACCGCACAAGAATATTCAGTTATCAAGTCTAAAGGGCTTTTTACCATTATTTACTAGTTTTAAGTCCGTTTACGTAGCAGATAAAAACCAATGCAAAATACCAACAAGGACGGCATCAAAGCCCCTATGATTGGATGAATGCCATAAACTACGGTAAACGGCGCTAAGATTTCATTGACTGCATAAAATATGAAGCCGGTGACAATCCCAACCACGATTCTAGCCCCCATAGATGCACTTCTAAGTGGCCCAAAAATAGTACTAGCTGCTAGTAGTACAATTACTACTAACATAAATGGCTGAATAATCTTTCGATAAAGTTCAAGCTGATATCGTTCTACCTTTTGCCCATTAGATTGCATATATGAAATGTAACCCATAAGTCCTCTAATCGACAAATCGGTAGCTGCAACCCCAACAACGGCCACTTTATCAGGCGTTAATCTTAAGCGCCAAGTTTTTTGAGGTAAAAATGAATGCTTAATTCCATTAGCCGCGAATTCATCTATGGATACATTTTTCATGACCCAAACCCCATCTTGCCAACTACCTGTCTGTGCGCGTTCTACTAACTTAAGTTGCTTTTTTGGAGTGTCGGTAAAAGTGTAACGAATTATAGAATTCAAAGTTCCATCCGTCATCACGAAATTAATAAGGATAAATGAGCTATCTTCTTTAAACCAAACACCGCGAGATGTAATAGCAATTTGACCGTTAGAACGAGCTTCAGAATAAAATGTTTCAGCTCGACTCTCAGATTTTGGCATGACAAATTCAGAGACTAAAAGCACAGCGATAATGAGTGGCACCAACCCTTTAACGGCGCTAAAGACAATGCTTAATCTTGATTTACCAAGAGCTTGCATCACAATTAGTTCTGAACTAGATGCAAGGTTACCAAGAGCCAACACTACCCCAAGCAAAACCCCTAGAGGGAAAAAAGTAACTAGTTGCCCTGGCATGGTGTAAAAAACGTAAAACGCAGCATCTAGATAACCATAACTATCTTTACCTATATTACGCATTTGGTCTACGTATTTAATGAGCGAGCTTAAAGCGACCAAACCGATGGTACAACAAATCACCATCAAAATAACATTGCGAGCAATGTAACGATCAATAATCTTAAACATAAGCTAAACCTTCTGCTCTTTACGTTTTTGATTGCGTTTAGCCCGCAAACGATTAAAAAATTCTGTATCCGTTAAATTCAGAGGAATGGCAAATAATAAGGCGTATAAGCATGGCACCACAAAAACCCCAGGAAACAGTGGAAAGACCCCACGACTACAAGCAGATTTAAGTCCAAAAGCAATTAGGAAATAACTTATATAAATCGCCACAGCCGGGACAAACTTAGCAAAGCGCCCTTGACGTGGATTTACCATAGATAATGGCACTACTAACATAACCAATACTATGACGCTAAATGGTTGTAAGAAACGCCATTCAATTTCAGTTAAACTTGGTACATCACCATTACTGGCCAGCTGTTTAAGAGACAAAGAAGAAATTTTAGTCTGTGATTCTCTTTCACGGCTACCAGGAATGAACGCCTTAAAATTCTTATAAGATGAAATTTGGTACTCACCCTTTTCATCTGGTCCTGTATAGAGAAAACCATTTTTAAGGTTTACCCATAACAAGTTTTCGTTATCGTTTTCGATCCAACCTTCATTAGATACATTAACTGTTGGAGGCTGTTGTTTTTGCGGGTTACCTTGAGTCAACACATAGATCTGCTTCATAGTTTCCGCATCTTTTTGTGGTTTTAAATCCCCTTTAGTTGAATTTTTCACAACCGTTTGTTCATTTGATTTTTGGAGATCTTGAGCAGATGTAGCAGTTTTGGCTGGCTCTTTCGCCACATCTTCCACGTAAATGATCATGTCTCTAAATTCAAGAAAACGACCGGTATCAATGGCAAAAAATGTCGGGTCTGTTTTGGACTTGCTAATAAGCTCAAATTGCTTCGCTTCACACCAAGGAGCTAACCACAATGAACAAATAGCTGAAAGAGCAGCAGTCACCAAGGAAATACTAAAACAAATTTTTAATAGCTTTCCCTGGGAATAACCCACTGAGCGCATTACTACCATTTCACTTTGCGAGCACAAGCTACCAACCGCAAAAAGAATGGCTAAAAACACCGATAATGGCAACATAAATCCTGCCATTGAAGGTATAGATAGACTTAATAATTGAGATACTAACTCTGTGGGAATGCGTCCACTAGCAGCTCTTGAAACGAATTTAATAAAAGTTTGGCTCATAAAAATGAGCATCAAGACCGCAAAAATAGCAAATTGCGTCCAAATCACATTCTTGAAAATGTATTTTGATATTATGTGCACGAATACAAACCAGCTCAAAATCCCGAAAAACGTTTGTGCTTAATGCTTAGCAAAGCATCAGCAAATTGTGTTAATTGTACCATGACTGCGCCAATTTTGGGGACGTAAAGCGCAATTAAACTGCGGAGCAAGGTCTATTTTTATGCATTTAAACAAGCATGAATTAGGCTTGTAGTTTTGTGTGATCTAATTTAGTTTTCCGAAATGATTTATCTCGAGGCCTAAATTAATTTTAACCATTTATACTCGTCTAAAATGCTTTAAATCCTTTTGTTTCCTCAGAACCAGTTAAAAAGCCACCTCCTGTCGGCCGTTCATTTTTCGACATTTAGCCTGCTTGTAAACTTACATTTCGTAACTAGGTTGCCACTTTATCCCCCTAAAGCTTTAGACCTTAATGCCCAAAAGCTCACTCTCTGCTACAATGTTAGATGGCAATTTTAATATTTAGGAGTACGTATGCCTAACTTTCAATCATACCCTCATACAAGTCTCGAAGAAGCTTGCAAACTTGTTCCTAGTGTCAATGTTACCGACACCGTAAACTTTTCTTTAAACCGCTTAAAAAAGTTTGTCCTTCCACTTTTTTGTAGCCAAGAAGATCCAAGCCGAGTTTTACGTCACTCTGCCCTTCCATATAGCGATAGCGCTCTTACCTTTGAAGACGCAGACCAAGATGCTCCTTTTGCCGTTAGAAATTGTAAAGAAGCCTCCGATCCACGTCTTGAACTCGTAAACCTCGATGAACTAGGTCAAGATGGTCTTTACGAACAAGACATGGCCATCATAGCTCGCAATATGCTTATACTTGTTCAAACTAAAGAACCGCTTAACATCTTGCTTACAGCTAATACGCTTAAAAACCTAGATACCAAAGTAAGTACTTTCCTTCTTAGCCTTTTGACCGCTCAAGAATTTACAGACTCTAGATTCAAATCCAAAAACAATGCAAATTCCCCTCTTAAGTCTATAAACATTATTTGCGCCCCTGATGTAGAAGAACAAACTGTTGCCATTTTAAACGCCACCGTGGAGCAGATTAAAAACACATTTACCGGGATTCTTTATGCGCGCCTATTAGGTAATTTGCCGGCCAATATTGGGACCCCGCAATACTTCGCTGAAGAAGCACAGACTTTAGCAGCCCAACTCCCAATGCTTAAAGTTTCTGTTCACGATGAAGGCTTTTTAAAAGCAGAGCAGATGAATGCTTTGCTTGCCGTCGCTTCAGGCTCTACCCAAAAGCCATACATGACTGTATTTGAATACACTCCAACTGCAACAACTAACGAACAACCTATCACCATAATCGGCAAAGGTTTAACTTTTGATTCAGGTGGGCTCAGTTTAAAACCAGGGGCCCAAATGGATGAAATGATGTTTGATAAATGTGGCGCCGTTTCAGTCTTTGGTTTGATGTATGCAGCAGTAACGAACAAACTACCCCTTAAAATCATTGGTTTAGCCTCATTTACGGAAAACATGCCAGATGGTAACTCATATCACCCTGGTGATATTATTACCACTAGAAGTGGCCGCACCGTTGAAGTTTTAAATACGGACGCCGAAGGACGTTTGGTTTTAGCTGACACTATCTCTTACGCCGTTAGCACCTTTAACCCTCGTTTGGTGATCGATATCGCCACCTTAACTGGGGCGTGCATGGTAGCTCTAGGTCATGACACTACCGGGTTCTTTACTAATGGAGCGGCCGAACGATTAGAACTACCACATCTTTTGCGAACTGCTTCTGAGCTCACAGGGGATACTGCATGGCACTTACCTCAAGGTAAACTTTTTGGCCAGATGATCGAAGCGCGTTTTGGGGATTTAGCTAATACTGGTGGGCGTTATGCCGGAGCTGTAACTGCGGGCGAATTTTTAAAGTGCTTCGCAGAGAAAAAACCATGGGTGCATCTAGACGTAGCCGGTACCGCTTGGGTAAGTGGCACCAAGAAAACAGCTACTGGTCGCCCTGTCGCTTTAGTTACTAAGTTATTGGAACTATTAGCCCACAAGTAATTCATCAATAAAACTAAAGGGGATTAAATTTAATCCCCTTTTTAGTCTACGTTAGTCTACATCTTTGTAAACTTTAACTTTAGTCGAACTTATCTTGCATTAGAAATGCAAAGTAAACCAACTTACAAGTTGCAACATATTGACATATGAAGTCTTTATGGATGGCACTTGCCTTAAAGCTAATATGCGATTCAAAGCTTGGCTTAACGACACTGGACTAATTTTCGCTAGCGCTTCAAGAACATCAGTTCGATGCTTTAAAAGGCACAAATGCGTAGCCGGCACACCTGACTGATAAGCCAAACCTTCTTTAATTAGGCTGTATAAGATACCGTAAACTTGTTCTGGCTCTGTTAGCTTTTTATCAAAAAAAGTCGCCACAGTAGTCGGGCTATTTTTACCCACAATAGCATCACAGGCTTGTTGTACCCCTTCTCTTATAAGCTCGTGTTCCTTTTTTTGTACACAGGCTAAAACCTTAAGGGGCGACCAGCCTAAAACCGCCAGCTCAAGGTCATAATTTTCATTAGTCTTTAGCTCTTGGCATAAAAAATCGTTAAGCATTTTTGGATTGGGCTGAGGAATCGTGACACGCATACAGCGACTTATAATAGTCGGCAATAACGCTTGTAAACTCCCTGTAGTCAAAATGATCAAGGATCCTAAAGGAGGTTCTTCTAACGTTTTTAAAAGGGCGTTAGCCGCCGGCACGGTCATGCGTTCCGCCCCTTCAATATAAAGCACTTTGCCATGATTATTAGCCGCTGTATCATCTAACGCTCTAATGCCCAACCGAACGTCTTCGATCCCAATAGACGATTTGTCATCACTCCCGACGATGTAATAATCAGGATGAGTAGAGGCTGACATGTATACACAGCTCCGACAGGTACAGTCTTCACTTCCCTGCTCTAAGCATAAATATCGTCGTGCTAGTTCAAATGCCAGTTGTCCGCCCCCAAGACCTCTAGCCACTGTCAACAATACAGCATGCGGTACTCGACCTGAAGCCAACATTTTTTTGAAGATATCCACTCCGGGCATGAGCCAGTTATACACATCTTTCTCCTTTCATTTCCAAGTAACCGTCTAACTAATGCTAACTTGCAATCAAGCAACCACAACTAAGCCTTTAGAAAGAGTTAAAGCAAAAAGCTTAACATAACTATGATTCTTATTTTGGCGCACCAAGCTTATGTTTTAGCGTATTTTGAATTGAAGCCGTCACTTCTGCAAGAGGCTTGGTAGCATCAACAACCACTAAATGGGCTGGATCTTTTTGGGCCTCAGCCAAAAAACAAGCTCTAATCCGCTTAAAAAATGACATATCTTCAAGTTCAAAACGATCTAACGCTCCTCGACCACGCGCCCGTTCTAAACCTATTTCAGGTGGCAGATCCAAAATCAAAGTTAAATCAGGCTTAAAATCCCCTAAAACCGTAGTTCTAATGGTGTTAATTAGATTTAAATCCATGCCACGACCAGCCCCTTGATAAGCGACTGTTGATAAGTCATGCCGATCACCTATTACCCACTTTCCCGCAGCTAACGCTGGTTTTATAACCGTATTCACTAGCTGTACTCTAGAGGCGTACATGAGAAGTAATTCAGCTTCACTACACATAGAATCGTCAGTCCGAGGCTTTTTTAAAATTTCACGGATCTCTTCCGCAATTGGAGTCCCACCCGGTTCGCGGGTATGGATAATATCAGTGGATTGCACCCCCAATTCAGAGCCTAAAAAATCGGCAATGGTTTTAGCGGCTGTACTTTTGCCCCCACCTTCACAACCTTCTAATACAATAAATTTTCCACAATTTACTTTATCCATTTAAATCCCATATTCCTCTTGATTTCGCTTATGTATATTTGAACTATAAACTTAAAAACATTTAACCCCTAAAACTATTTAGCTAGCTTGCTTTTTGTTTTGCTTTCTGTTTTGCTTTCTGCTTTGCTTTCTGCTTTGCTTTCTGCTTTGCTTTCTGCTTTGCTTTCTGCTTTGGCTTCCACATTTTTTTCATCTTGATCTTTTTTAGGAGCTTCCACTTTAGATGAAACCTGGTTTTTAGTGTGATGTTGAGCAACTTGCGCTTCCTTTGGTTGTGCTTTGGCAGTTCCTTGGGAGGTTTGGTCACCTAATACTTGATCGCTAAGCTCCTTTGACTTTTGAGGAGCTTGCAAGGACTTTTTATAATCTGCAACTCGACGTCTATAATCTACCACCGCTTTTTCATGTTCCCGCCCTGTTTTGGAAAACACATGACCTTCTCGGCTGTCAGGTCCTAAAGCCACAAAAAATAAATAATCGGTTTTAGCCGGATGTAAAGCCGCTTTGATCGAGGCTCGGCTCGGTATGGCAATAGGTGTTGGAGGCAAACCATCGATTACGTATGTGTTATAAGGGTTGTTATCTGTTAAGAAGCTTTTTAACACGCGGCCTTTGTACCTGTCACCAACCCCATAAATTACCGTAGGATCAGTTTGGAGTTTCATACCTTTACGTAAACGATTGATAAAAACTGAGGCGACTAAAGGTCGTTCTTTGGCCACGGCTGATTCTTTTTCAATAATAGATGCCATGATTAAAGCTTCATAAGCATCGGCATATGGCAAGTTAGGATCTCTTTTGGCAAACTCTTTAGCTAAGAAATCTTTTTGGGCTTGATGTGATCTTTTTAAAACTTCCAAATCAGTTGTCCCATCCTCGAAAGAATAGGTATCTGGCATAAGGAGCCCTTCGGGATTTTCTCTTTCAATTTCTAAAAGCTCCGCAATTTCAGCTAACGAGATATCGGCTTTTAGTTCGTGTTCTAATCTTGAATCTTTTTGCACTAGCTTTAAAAAGTCACTAAAACGTCCCCCTTCTATTAACGAGATCGAATAGCTTCTAACTTTGCCACTAGTCAAAATGGCAAGGACTTCACTAAAATTTGCCTGCGCTGGAATGTTATAAGTACCTACTCGCACCTTAGTTAGTTCTGGGTGCAATTTAAGCCATAAACGAAAAACGTAACTATTTGGTTCCTGAGCAAAAAGGTCCGCATAAATGGTGCGAAGGCTGGTGCCTTTTTTTAACACATAAACTGTTTTGTCTTGAGTTTTGGCATTATTTATTTGTTGATACTCTTGATGCACATAAAAGCCACCTAGACCGCCAATTATCAGGCCTAAGACCACTAAAAGCACCATCAGCTTTAATACAAATTTCATATCCCTTACCGCTATGACCTATTATCAACAAACTAGCTAAAAACTTTGGGCCTCAAAGTTAAAGTTCTTGGTTGATCTAACACTCTGCGTTAGCGTTCTAAGCCCAAGAAATCCTAGTCGTGACTTTGTTTTTAAATTTAAGGCCTTGAGGTTTAATTTTGACAATGGTTTATGCGTATGCCACGATGTCTTAAATTAAATCTTTTGGTCCATATTCACCCTAAATTTCATAACCAACTTCATAACAGTTTACATGAAAGAACCAAAGCAGGTAAGAAAAATTCTTTAGGCCGACATAAGAGCTAGAGGCTTCTCGAGATTACTTCAGGCTGAACTTTGATTTAATTCACCCCCTTATATTTATAAAACCCCTTCTTCTTACTAATTTTAAGCATGAAGTTTCAGCGTCTTTAGAGTAAAATACAAGCAGTTTATTGTCAGTTGGCTTAAGCACTGGTCAAAACCCTTTAAAGATCATAGCACAACCTCCAACTGACTTATTCCTGAACTCAGCCGCACGGCTTCCGAACCGGAAGTTGTCGGCTCTTTTTTAATCTCTATATCCCCGGACAGAACCTAAGTCCGTGGCGATTTGTTTGCTTGAAAAGAAGAAAACGATGGAAAAAACCTACAACCCAGGCAGTATCGAACAGACTGTCTACCAGACTTGGGAACAAAGCGGCTACTTTAAGCCTAATATGGATCCAGCCAAAAAGGCATATTGTATTTGCCTCCCTCCGCCTAATGTAACCGGTTCCTTGCACATGGGGCATGCCTTCCAGCAGACTATCATGGATATCCTTATCCGTTACCACCGTATGCTTGGTGAAAATACTTTATGGCAAGCTGGTACCGACCACGCCGGTATCGCTACCCAAATGGTAGTAGAACGCAAAATCGCAGCCGAAGAAGGTAAAACTCGTCACGACTATGGCCGTGATGCTTTTATCGACAAGATTTGGCAATGGAAGGAACAGTCTGGTGGTACCATCACCAAGCAGATGCGTCGTCTCGGTGCTTCTGTAGATTGGGATCGTGAAAGATTTACCATGGATGAAGGCCTCTCTGCTGCAGTTCAGGAAGTATTTATCAGACTTTACCGTGAAAATCTTATTTACCGTGGCAAGCGTCTCGTAAACTGGGATCCAAAACTACGCACTGCAATTTCTGACCTTGAAGTAGAAAACAAAGAAGTAAAGGGCCATATGTGGCACATTCGCTATCACTTAGCTGATGGCAAAAAGACCGCAGAAGGTCTTGATTACCTCGTAGTTGCAACTACTCGCCCAGAAACCTTATTAGGGGATACAGCAGTTGCTGTAAATAGCGAAGACCCTAGATACCGTGACCTCATTGGTTCTAAGCTCATTCTTCCACTTGTAAACCGTGAAATCCCAATTGTTGGCGACGAACACGCTGACATGACCAAAGGCACTGGTTGCGTAAAGATCACTCCTGCTCATGACTTCAACGATAACGAAGTTGGTAAGAGACACTCTTTACCAATGATAAACGTGCTCACTGAAGATGCTTGCATCCGTGATTGCGCTCAGGTATTCAACACCAATGGCGAACCTAGTGACGCCTATGATGGCTTCATCCCTGAAAAATATCGGGGGCTTGATCGTTACAGAGCTCGTGACGCCATGGTAGCGGATCTTGAAGCTGCAGGCCTCTTAGCGAAGATTGAAGATCATACTTTAATGCAGCCATACGGCGACCGTGGTGGGGTACCTATTGAACCTATGCTCACTGACCAATGGTATGTTAGAGCTTCAGTTTTGGCTAAACCTGCTATCGAAGCCGTTGAAAAGGGTGATATTCAATTCGTACCAAAACAGTACGAAAACATGTACTTCTCATGGATGCGCAACATTCAAGACTGGTGTATCAGCCGTCAGCTTTGGTGGGGTCATCGCATCCCTGCTTGGTACGATAGCACTGGCAAGGTATACGTTGCCCACACCGAAGAAGAAGTACGTCGCGAACATAACCTTGGGGCTGACGTAGTTCTAACTCGTGATAACGACGTGCTCGACACTTGGTTCTCATCTGGCCTTTGGACCTTCTCTACTTTAGGTTGGCCTGAAAACACCCCTGAACTTAAGATGTTCCACCCAACCGATGTACTCGTTACCGGTTTCGATATCATCTTCTTCTGGGTAGCTCGTATGATCATGATGACCATGCACTTCATCAAAGATGAAAATGGCCACCCACAAGTTCCATTCCGTACTGTTTACGTAACTGGCCTTATTCGTGATGAAGAAGGACAGAAGATGAGTAAGTCTAAGGGGAATGTCCTTGACCCTCTCGATATGATCGACGGGATCGACCTTCCTGGTCTTTTGAAGAAACGTACTGGCAACATGATGCAGCCTCAGCTGGCCCAAAAGATTGCTAAACGTACTGAAAAGCAATTCCCTGAAGGGATTGAAGCTCACGGTACCGACGCTCTTCGTTTTACCTTGACTGCACTTGCTTCTACAGGCCGTGACATCAACTGGGATATGAAGCGTCTTGAAGGTTACCGTAACTTCTGTAACAAGCTTTGGAATGCAAGCCGCTATGCTCTTATGAACGTAGAAGGCAAGACCATTACTCGTCCAGAAGCTAAAGACTACACCCTTCCAGATCGTTACATCAGAGCTAAGTTAGCTAAATGCATTCGCGAAGTTCGCGAATCTTTCGACACCTACCGTTTCGATTTAGCAGCCGCTGCCTTATACGAATTCATTTGGAATGAACTTTGTGACTGGTATATTGAACTTACTAAGCCAGTACTTTGGTGCAAGAATCCTACCGCTGATTTCGGCACTGAAGCCCAAAAGAACGCAACTCTATTCAATCTTCTTGAAGTAATTGAAATCACTTTACGTATGGCTCACCCTATCATGCCGTTCATCACTGAAGAAATCTACAAGGCTGTAGCTCCAATCGTGAGAACCGACTACACCTCAGGTGACACCATCATGCTTAAGAGCTATCCAGAACTCAACGAAGTTGAATGTGATGAAGAAGCTCTTAAGAAGCAAGAATTCATTAAAGAATTCGTAGTGGCAATTCGTAACGTACGCGCAGAAAAGAACTTAGCTCCTTCTATTAAGCTCGCTCCAATTATGCGTGGCGATGCTAAGGAAATCGAAGTTATCACCACCAACAGCGCATTTGTTAATGCACTTGCTAACCTTGAAGCTGTTACTGTTGCAACTGATAATTTACCACCTTGCATTGCTAAATTAGTAGGTAATTGCGAAGTTCTTATCCCTATGGCAAGCATCATCAATAAGGAAGATGAATTGGCACGTCTTGATAAGGAAATTACCAAGACTACCGGTGAAATCAAACGTATTGAAGGTAAACTTGGCAACGAAGCTTTCACCTCCAAGGCTCCAGCTCAGGTTATTGCAAAAGAAGAAGAAAAGCTCGCTTCTTACAAGCAGGCTTTAGCTAAACTTCAAGAACAAAAGACCGTTATTGAAAAGCTTTAAAAGCTAAAACAACCACTATTTAAAGGGGCAACATCCATATGGTGTTTAGCCCTCTTTAAAAGGACAAATCGATAACAAAAAAGGCTGTATAAAGCTCATACAGCCTTTTTTATATCTCTATTCATCTAGACCTAAGACTTCGGTCCACTCTCATCCTAAGCTCAGCTTACATGCGCAAGTAACATCCTCCCCCACCTTAGAGGTGGGGGACTTCTTGCCGAGTTCAGTTAAAAAAATAATAACATTCCATTGCCAAATTACATTAACTCAGATGGCATTTTAAAGTTTTGTTTTTCAGGTTCACTGCCACTTTCTTCTATCTGGCTAAAACCATTTTTTAAGAGATAAGCGAGAAGATCATTAATCAAACACTCTGGTGCCGAAGCCCCGCCGGTAACCGCCACAACATTAACATCAGCGAGCATTTCGGGAGTGATGTCTTTATAATCATCGATTAGGAAAGATTTACATCCAGCTGTTCGAGCTACTTCACTTAATCTATTCGAATTGGATGAATTTTTGGAACCAACTACTAAAACCACATCAGCTTGCTGTGCCACTGTTTTCACTGCTTGTTGTCTATTTTGAGTTGCATAACAGATATCATTGAGGCTTGGCCCAGCAATACCATGGAAACGTTCTTGTAGCGCTTGAATGCAATTTTTGGTTTCATCAACACTTAAGGTGGTTTGAGTTACAAAGTGAAGATTACTTTCATCTTGTACTTCTAGTTTGGCGCAATCCTCCGCCCTAGTAACTAAATACATCTTACCTTTAGAGCTTGTATATTGACCCAACGTTCCTTCAACTTCTTGATGCCCAGAATGCCCAATCATAATAACTTCGCTATCCTCAGCACTTAAGCGTCTCACCTTGCGATGAACTCGATCAACGATAGGACATGTTGCATCAAAAATTTTAAGGTTTTTAGCCTTAGCTTTAGCTTCGATTTTGACGGAAACGCCGTGAGCGGAAAAAATCAAAATACTTCCATCTGGAACTTCATCGATATTTTCCACAAAAATCACCCCTTTTTGGGCCAAATCTTGGACTACATGGCGATTGTGAACTACCTCGTGAAGGACATAAACAGGTTTCGAACCAAACTTTTCTAATACCCGTTCAACAATGGCAATAGCGCGACTTACCCCAGCACAAAACCCACGAGGCGAAGCTAATAAAATTTTTTTAACAGGTGAAGATGATACAGACATGTTTGATTTTCCGTTAATGATTTAGAAATCCCGAGGTTTTAAACTCGGGATTTTTTGAATTTAATTAAAAGCATGAGGCAGACAAAAACTAAAATTTAAACCATCATTAGGTTTAGTTTAACTAGTTTTGTTTAACTAGTTGCATTTTATGACCGCTAACTTAATTAAGTGACTACTTAGTCCTTAGACTTATTCACAACTAGGCGTTTTGCCTAAAGCTGAGGTTCTTTTTTTGCCCCACGCAAAGAAACGAGCTCCACTAAAATTAAAAGCCCCACCCCAACGCAAATAGCGATATCAGCTACATTAAAAGCTGGATAGTGTTTTTCAATCCCGTTTGAAGTGATAAAGAAATCTAAGAAATCTACCACAAAGCCATAGGATACTCTATCGATTAAGTTTCCTAACGCCCCACCAATAATCAAGGCTCCAGCTAAATTATGCCAAGTACGACCAAAAGGATTTTTGCCTAACATAAACGCCAGATAGCCACTAATAAGAACAGCAAGTCCCCCAAAGATCCATTGTTGCCAACCTGGATATTCGGCTAGAAAACTAAAAGCAGCCCCTGTATTATGCACATGAACAATTCTAAAGAAACCTGGAATTACATTTATAACATCATTCCAACTATATGCTTCAATGTGTTGCATGATCCAGCTTTTTGAAAAATAATCGATCGCAATGATAGCCACAGAAACCAAGAGGTACCAAATACCACTACTTGCAATGCGCATAAATAAACTCCCAAAATAATCTTTTAAGTCCCATCCTTTATTAAAAGTTCCTACTTAAATTCCGACAATAAACGGATGGTCTAACTCACAGTATACCAAAATACCTTAGATATTATTTCAAAAAACGTCCCAAACCCTCGCTAAAAAAATAAACCCACTTGGAAAAACCAAGCGGGCTTGATAATTAAAGAAATTTTTAATTTGAGTAAGCCTAGCTCCTGTTAAATGACTAGCCTAATCAATTTAAAGTATGGTCAGCTTATTAGGCAAACTTTCTAACTTCACCGTCGCCTTCAATGTTTTCAAGACAACGAGAGCAAATAGTTTCATGACCTGCAATTGTGCCTACGCTTTCAGTGTACTGCCAGCATCTTTCGCACTTCTTGCCTGCACTTGGCTTGATTTCGATGAATAAATCTTCGATCTCAGCAGGAGTTGCATCAGCAGTCTTTTCAGCTAATGACTTGCATTCAGCCTTAGACACGATGAGGACGAAGCGAAGTTCATCTTCAAGAGTCTTGATTACAGAAGCTAGCTTGTCACCTGCGTAAAGTACTACTTCAGCTTGGAGTGAACCACCAATCTTCTTTTCGTTACGTGCAAGTTCAAGCTTCTTATTTACTTCATCACGTACGGTCTTAACCTGGTGCCAGAAGTCATCATTTAACGCTTCGTCAGCAGAAAGTTCAAATAAACCATCGTACCATTCAGCAGTAAACACATACTTGTCGCGTTTGCCCGGCATTTCCACCCAAGCTTCCTGGGCAGTAAAGCTCAGAATTGGCGCAAACCAACGAAGCATTGCTTCAGCGATAAGATATAAAGCGCTCTGGCAAGATCTACGAGCTACGCTAGTAGATTTAGCGGTGTACTGACGGTCCTTGATAATATCAAGATAGAACGCACCCATATCTACAGAGCAGAACTGCATAATCTTTTGTACTACAGTGTGGAATTCAAACTTGTCGTAAGAAGCAATAATTTCTTTTTGTGCTTGAGCTGCACATGAAACTGCCCAACGATCAAGAGCTACCATATCTTCTGGTTTTACCATATCCTTTTCAGGATCAAAACCATTTAAGTTAGCCAATAAGAAACGGGTGGTATTACGAATACGACGATAAGCATCAGCACTACGCTTAAGAATTTCGTCAGAAACGGTCATTTCCCCAGTGTAGTCAGTTGAAGCTACCCAAAGGCGGAGAATATCGCCCCCAAGCTTATTCACTACATCTTGTGGACTAACTACATTACCGATAGACTTTGACATCTTACGGCCTTGACCATCAACGGTAAAACCGTGGGTAAGTACAGTCTTGTATGGGGCCACACCCTTAATAGCCACGCCTAACATCAATGAAGACATGAACCAACCGCGGTGTTGGTCAGAACCTTCAAGATACATATCGGCGCTATTGCCATTGTATTCAGGGCGGGTACCAACAACGGTAAAGCTAGTTGACCCTGAGTCGAACCATACGTCAAGAGTATCTTTAACCTTAACATAACGTTCAGCTTCTTCAGGAGTCAAAACTTCAGCAGGATCTAAATCCCACCATGCTTGAATACCCTTAGCTTCAACACGTTTAGCCACTTCTTCAATGAGTTCAGCTGTACGCGGATGAAGTTCTGAAGTGTCTTTATCTACAAAGAGAGCAATTGGTACGCCCCAAGTACGTTGACGGCTGATACACCAATCTGGACGGTTCTTCACCATAGCTTCGATACGGTTTTGCCCCCAAGATGGTACCCATTGAGTTTTTTCAATTTCAGAAAGCGCAGTAGAACGAAGCCCCTTGCCATCCATGCTAATAAACCATTGAGGAGTTGCACGGAAGATAATTGGAGTCTTGTGACGCCAGCAACAAGGGTAAGAGTGCATGATCTTGTTTTCACAAAGCAACGCTTCTTTTTCTTTAAGAAGATCGATAACCTTAGGATTAGCCTCAAACACATTCATCCCAGCGAAGTGTTCAACCCCTTCAACGAAGCAGCCATCAGGACCAACTGGGCAATTAACTGGTAAATTGTACTTACAACCTACTACATAGTCGTCCATACCGTGAGCCGGTGCAGTGTGAACCCCACCAGTACCAGAATCATCAGTTACGTGAGCCCCTAAAATAATAGGAACTTCACGGGCGATGAATGGGTGATTAAATTTAAGACCTTCTAAATCACGGCCTTTGCAGGTCCCAATTACTTCAGAAGTAGTTACACCGTAACGTTCTAAAGCGCCTTGAGCTAAACAAGCAGCCAAAATCAAAAGCATTGGCTTATCACCACCGCATTTAACGAGCTGATAATCAAAATCAGGGTTAAAGCAGATAGCTTCGTTAGCAGGTAAAGTCCATGGAGTAGTAGTCCAAATTACTGCATAAGGAACGCCGGCATCAGCTGGAGCCTTGAAAGCAGCTAAAACTTTAGCCGCATCCACAGCTTCGAAGCGTACGTCAATAGCGTAAGATTCCTTATCGTAATATTCAACTTCAGCTTCCGCTAAAGCACTACGGCAATCAATACACCAATGAACTGGCTTAAAGCCTTTCATCAAGTGGCCATTAGCCGCTACCTTACCTAAAGCACGAATAATATTAGCTTCGGTATCAAAATTCATGGTGAGATATGGATTATCCCAATCACCGAGTACGCCTAAACGCTTAAAATCAGCCTTTTGCGCTTCTACTTGGCTTTTAGCATAACGACGGCATTCTTCACGGAATTCAGCTGGAGTAACTTTTTGACCAGGCTTCCCAACCTTGCCTTCAACTTTAAGTTCAATTGGAAGGCCATGGCAGTCCCAACCTGGAATATATGGAGCATCAAAGCCACTTAAGGTCTTTGACTTGACTATAATATCCTTCAGAATCTTGTTTACTGAGTGACCGATATGAATATTACCATTAGCATATGGAGGGCCATCATGCAGGATAAAAGACTTTCTACCACGTCTGGCATCACGAATGGTCCCGTAGAGGTCATCGTCGTACCAACTTTGTAGCATACCAGGCTCACGCTTGGCCAGATCACCACGCATCGGAAAACGTGTTTCCGGCAAGTTAAGAGTTTTCTTATAATCAACCATTTTTGTTACCTAATAATCAAGAGCCGTTAAATCACTTATGATAAGCTTAATCCCCATGGGTTATGCCATCTTAAATAACTTACGCGCTTTGAGTTCATCAAGAGCAAGCTGCTCCTTAAGTTCAGCAAGGGAGACGAACTTGCGTTCTTCTCGCAATTTGGCTACAAAAGAAACCTTCAGCAAAGCTGAATAAAGGTTTCCCTTAAAATCTAATAAAAAGACCTCAAGCCGAGGCTTGGTGCCGTTCACTGTTGGGCAAACGCCAACGTTAGCGATGCCGTGACGCACTTCCCCATTTGGCAAAGTGACATTTACAGCATAGACACCTTTAAGCGGCACTTGGCGTCGCTTAAGATTTATATTTGCCGTCGGAAATGAAATTGTCCGTCCAAGTTCTCGCCCATGCGAGACTTTTCCGGTAATAAAAAACGGTTCCCCCAAAAAGGAACTAACTTCCGTTAAGCGGTCTTGAGCTAATAACTCTCTAATTCTAGTAGAGCTGACGCGCGTAAATTCACGACAGTAGCTCGACATACTCGCAACTTCAAAACCTAATTCTTTTCCCATCCGGGTAAGCAAGTTATAATCGCCTTGGCCACCTTGACCAAAATGAAAATCATCACCTACCAAAAGAAAACGCACATTAAGACGTCGGCATATGATTTCAGAAACGAAATCCTCAGCTTTCATCGACGCCAGCTCGCGGTCGAAGCGGAGACAAAACATGGTATCTATGCCAAGTTTGGCAAAACCATATACCTTTTCTCGGAATGTACTTAAGCGTGCTGGAACTTCAGCGCCACTTTTAAAATACTCAAGTGGTTGAGGTTCAAAACACATGACACAAGCAGGGAGGTTTTCTTGAGCCGCTTTTTCTTTAAGGCGACGTAAAATTTCACGGTGACCTAAATGCAAACCATCAAAATTACCAATGGTAAGCACAATGCCTGCACTCTCCGCAGTATAAGTTTTGAGTTTACGCACCAGTCTCATGATACATCCGCAAATTACAGCTATTAAAAAGTGATTATAACAGAAAAAAGCCCTGTTTTTTACAAATATGTGACCTAAGACAGTGTTTTACACACTACTTTCTGGTCTTACAGATTATCCTTTGTAATCCCGTGGTCTCACCCCAAGGGCTATCATCACGATCCCGTAAACTAAAGCCCCACCACTTACAAGTAAGGCCAAATATAAGATTGCTTGCCAAGTATTAATTTGCGCCCAAGCTGTCATATCCTTAGCTACATACGCGGTCGCAAAGTACAAAGCGCCCCACATTAAACCAGCCCCAACAATGATTTTGCCGATAAAGATAATGGTCTTACGTGTAACAGAATAAATGCCCCGTGTGTGTAAACCACGCAGTAGTAATGAAACGTTAACCAAAGCTGCTAACGCTGTGGATAAAGCAAGCCCCACAAAGCCTAAACCATAAAACCGTTCTAAAGGATAAACCATAACTAAATTAAAAAGGATATTAGCCCCAATAGCCATCATGCCATAACGCACCGGAGTCTTGGTATCTAAACATGCGTTAAACCCAGGCACTAAAACACGCACTAACATAATGGCCCACAAGCCTGAAACTGAAGCGACTAAGCTCATGGAAGAATGCGTAGCTGCAATAACATCATACTCACCACGCATAAAAAGAACTCTTAAGATTGGCTCTCTTAATGCGATCATGCCACACATTGCAGGTATGCCTAAAGAAAGTACGGTTCGTACTCCCCAATCCATCGTCGCCGCAAAGGCTTGCTTATCATTATTAACTTTAACACGTGATAAAGCTGGCAAAATTACAGTGCCAATGGCTACAGCAAAGATACCAATTGGGAACTCCAAAAGTCGATCGGAGTAGTATAGATAACTTATGGCCCCAGTAGCTAGAAACGAAGCTAGAACTGTATTTATCAATAGATTTATTTGGCTAACCGAAACCCCAAAGAGCGCAGGGAGCATAAGTTTTCTGATCCGGGCCACCCCATCGCTATTCCAAGCAAACTTAGGACGGACCAAGCAGCCTAGCTTATAAAGAAATGGAATTTGAAATAGTAATTGAATAATCCCACCTATCAACATCCCAAACGCTAAAGCTTCATTCGCATCGTCCATATAAGGGGCTAAAAATACACAAGCCCCAATCATGGCTACGTTTAATAGACATGGAGTTATCGCAGGTACCGCAAAACGGCCTAAAGTATTTAAAATTGCTCCTGAAACCGCAGTTAAGGTAATGAAGAATAGGTATGGAAATGTAATTTTTAAGAGCACAGAGGCTTGTAAGAACTTACTCCCATCAGGCTCGTCATTGAGATAGGCCATAAACCAACCCCAACCAAAAATGGCGGTAATCACGGCGCTACCAAGCATCCCAATAATTGTAACTAAAAAGACCACGGCGCCTAATGTACCTGTTGTCTCCGCAATCAATCCATTTAGTGCTTTCTTATCCCCTTGTTCCTTAAATTCCGTCATCACTGGAACAAAAGCTTGGCTAAAAGCCCCTTCAGCAAAAAGTCGGCGTAAAAAATTAGGGATTCTGTTAGCAAAGAAAAAAACGTCGGCTGAAAGACCAGCCCCTAGCAGGTTAGCAATGAATATATCGCGAATCAAACCGAGAATTCGGGAAAGAAAAGTCGCTGAAGCGGTTACTAAGCCCGCTCTAAATAGTTTGGCCATTTAGTTTCCGTGTATTTTACGTTGCCGCCCAACTTTTAACGGCATTAAATCTAACGTTTACAATCATTAGTGGAACTTATAAATCCCACTTTCAAGGTAGTATATTTTAAGACAAACCTTACATTATCGGCCAAATTATTATCGATTATTTTTTGTCCAAATTATAAAAACCTAAACTCTTCCCAAAAAATTTAATTTTTAAATGACTTTTAACTTGATTTTTGTTAAAATCGGCCCTTGTTTATTGAATAAATGGTAGGCATGGACTCCTCACCACAAACAGGTTGGGAATAATGCCGAATGGTCAGCCACTCAAAAGCAGATGTTTTTAGGTGTTTCTAGGGCATCGGAGCTTGGTCTGAACCAGACATAGCAACCCCTGTTTATGGTAAAAATATACAGGGTGGGAAGTTCAATACCTCATACTGTTAAGAAAATTTTAGGAGTTTACTTTGGCAAATATCAAGTCTGCTAAGAAGCGTATCATTACTTCAGAAAAGAACCGTCAGAAAAATGTTGCTCAACGTTCAGCTATGCGTACCGCTGTAAAGAAGGTTGTCGCTGCTATCGCCGCTGGTAACAAGGATGCTGCTAACGAAGCATTCAAGAATGCACAGGTTCTTCTTGATCGCGCTGCTACTAAGGGCTTAATCCACATGAACAAGGCTGCACGTCATAAGTCTCGTCTTACCGCTCAGATCAAGGCTATTGCTTAATCTAAGCTGTAAAGCGACTTTGAGGTCATACCTTAAGTCATTGAGCCTGTAAAGGCTAGGAAAAGGAGGATGTAAATCCTCCTTTTCGTTTATCTACCATCCCTAAATTCATTTCCCCCACTCCCACCCTTGATTTTTCATCTTTAAATAAAAAATTTAAAATTTTTCTGAACTAAATAAAAATTCCTTAGTCTTAGTATACGATGGAAGCCTAGTAGCAGTTGCTGAAGTCTCATTCATAATATTTCCTTACCCGCCCGAACCTATCTTCGGGCTTTTTTTTACCCTAAATTTATTGAGACCCGATTCCCGGTATTCGAAATTTAGTTAGTTCTTAAAATTCTAAGTGGTAAAGTGGAAATTAAAACTAAATTCAGGTTCGATACCACCTCCATGGGGTGACTTTTAAAATTTAATTTAAAAAAAATTGAACTTTTGGCTTTGAGGTTAATCTTAGTATGTGAATATAGGTAAGTAGGTCCACCTTGTATTCCTTCATAATATTTTCCTCCGGCCCGAGCTTTGTTCGGGCTTTTTATTTTATCTCTCACTAAACTCTCCAAAAACGTTTATTCCCGCTCACAATCCCCCTATGCATTGTTTGTTTTAAGCCTTCATGTAAACGGATTTTTTATTTACACTCACGTTTAAATTTAAATTTTTACTAAAAAAGGCAACCAAACTAATACCGGGCTTTTAACATAAAGATTCAAGCATTTACTCTGCGTCAAAAACATTATTTACCTTTACTTTGTATAGAAAAATGAAGCGACCATAAACGTGTAATGCCACTCGTAAACATGTAATTTATCCCATTTGCGTAACCATTTTCATGAAAGTTACACCATTACACGATCATCTTTAACAAAATTGTCTTTTATCTACCCAAATATTTTGTTAGAACGAAAAAATGATGTATAAAGTACGAGTGAGCTTTAGATAGCCCAAGGTTAACTTTTTGGTTGTGCATCATATAGTTAGTAAAAAAAGTTTTTGGAACTTTTTTTATCCTTGACTATCTAAGCGTATGCCTGCGAAACAAAGGGTTCTTTGTTTTTCATTCCGTGTTTTCGGTCATCTATATAACCTATAGATGACCCTTTTTTTGCTTCCTTCAGATTATTTATATTTAGCATCTGAGTTTTATAGGTCTGTATCTATTCCCACTATTCCCACTATTCCTACTATTTCCAGTATTTCCGCCGTCCGTTATTTTAGATCTATAAAAAGTTTATAAGCTACAGTTTTGTAGGCTTACTCACCCTTTTACTAAATTCGCGCTTCATAAACCATCGCTTCTACTTGATTTATTGCTAAATCTTCTTTTGGGTCACAAGAGCTTACTCTAGCATAAGCTATGGTTTTTCTCTCATCTACT
>UQCV01000028.1 GCA_900539665.1 uncultured Succinivibrionaceae bacterium
TACTCATTAGAGTGCTTGAGCGAGAACTGAACCTATCTTATCGGTGGGAAGCCCCACCTCTATAGGTGGGGGAGGATGTCACTTTAGGTTCGTGTTTTGAGTGGTCTTAGCCATTAAGCGTCAAGACCATTTTCAAAGTGAATGGTGTAAAGAACATGACGACGCTGACGGTTTCTCCGCTTTTGCAAAGCCAATGGATTACGGTGTCTTGAAATTCTATTAGCTGGTGATTTGGTAAGTTTTCTAGTTGCTTTCATGTGCCACTTTCCTTACAGACGTCAAGCGTCTGGTAGCTTATTTAGCCTGTACCAGGCTCTTTTTAAAGATCCGGACCTCGGACTATTTTGGAGCCAACTAGGCGCGATATTCGCCTATAACTACATTGAGACCTACAAGCTAGAAGTTCGGGACAGGCGCTATTTTATGCCTCTTTAAAATACATGTAAACATGGAGCGTAAAACAAAATTTAGATTTAAGTTTTTTTAAGCCAACGTAAATTAGCTCAATCCTTGTTTGATCCCCCTAAGTCCCACTAATAGATTTTCTTAAAAAGTCTAACTTTATTAGTCAACAATCCCGTCAGCGTAATACCACACCCCGTCATGCATTAAGAAGCGAGCTTTTTCATGTAGTTTCCCAAAACCATTTTGCGCCCGAAATAATGCATTGTATTCAATAAACCCTTGCTCCCCTTGAACCTGTGGTAACCCCGCTTCAAGCTTGGTATAAACAATCCCCTTACCTTCTTTGGCGATAATTTGCGGTTTAATTTTAGGGCGATAATCTGGATGCCAACTACGTAACACGTAGTCGTAAAACCCAAGCTTATAGGCCACAAATCTAGTTCTTAAAACTGTAAGTGGGCCCTCAGTAACATTTTTACCATGTTCTAAATAATCACAACAACAAGCGCCGTAAGTAAGTCCACTACCGCATGGACATGGCAGATTAGGATCAAATTTCTTATTTTTTGTAGGTGCTACCATTTTTGCTGTTCCTTTTAACCTTATTAGACTAGAACGGGAGGTCACACCTCCCGTTCTATTAAATTACTTTAGATCTTATAAATCTTAACGACGTTTCTTAGCTTTTGCCGCTTTGGCTTTCTTCACAAAGTCCATCATACGCTTTCTCTTACGCATCTGGCTTTGGGTCAACTTATTCTTCTTCCCTTCAAATGGATTTTCTGATTCAGAGAATTCAAGTGAGATTGGGGTCCCAATAATATTGAGACTCTTACGGAAGTAGTTAATCAAGTAACGCTTATAAGAATCGGTAATATCACGAGTCTTGTTACCGTGAATTACAATACGTGGAGGATTATACCCACCGGCATGAGCGTACTTAAGCTTAATGCGACGCCCCTTTGACAAAGGAGGTTGCAATTCTTGAGTTGCCATTTCCAAAATACGGTTAAGCTTTGAAGTGCTAACACGAGTAGTAGCAGAACGGTAAGCCGCTTGTAAAGAATCAAATAAGTGCCCAACCCCAGTGCCATGAAGTGCAGAAATAAAGTGAATATCGGCAAAATCAACAAACCCAAGACGTAAACTTAAAGCTTCTTTAACGTGTTCCTTAACTTCCTTATCCAAGCCGTCCCACTTATTAACTGCAATCACAAGTGAACGCCCACTTTGGATAATAAAGCTTAAAAGGCTCAGATCTTGGTCGGTAACCCCAGCGTTAGCATCGATAACCAACAATGCGACGTTACAATCTTCAATCGCCTGCAAGGTTTTAACCACGGAGAATTTTTCCACCGCTTCGTTTACCTTTTTACGCTTTCTAACCCCAGCGGTATCAATAACGATGTATTGTTTACCATCTTTTTCAAGCGGGATATAAATAGAATCACGTGTAGTCCCAGGAAGGTCATACACGATAACGCGGTCTTCACCGAGCATTCTGTTAGTCAAGGTAGACTTACCCACATTTGGGCGCCCAACAATTGCAAATTTAACTGGCAAATCAGCAAAAGGTACAGCTTCGCCTTGAGCTTTTGCTACAACCTTATTCTTGTCAGCTTCGAACTTATCTTGTTCCGCATCAGAATAGTTTTCTTCTGTCTTTTGGGCTTCAGTTGTACCAAGCTTATGACGTTGTTTCCATTCATACCAGTTAAAGCCGCCACCAATTTTATCCATTGGTACGTTATCAAGAAACTCAAAGCCCTTTTCCCACTTAATTGCCTCAGGATCATCAAATGGGCCTGGTACCGGTAATTCGTGTTCTTCATCAGAAGCAAGCACAGGAGCTACTACTTCATCGAGCAAAATACCAACCCCGCGACCGTGAGCTGCGGCAATTGGGTAAATTTCCCCAAAACCTAAAGCATATAATTCAGCTGTAGCCACATCAGCATCAAGACCATCGATCTTGTTTGCTACTACTACAGTCTTCTTTTGGTGCTTACGAATATAATCAGCAATGAGGTAGTCACCTGCTAAAAGACCACTTCTAGCATCCACTAAAAAGAGCACTAGATCAGCTTCATCAATCGCTTGTAAGGATTGAGCAGCCATTTCAGTTTCAACCCCTTCTTCAGTCCCGTCGATCCCACCGGTATCTATCAAAATATATTCATAATCGTTGTAGATAGCACGACCATATTTACGGTCACGAGTGAGCCCCGGAAAATCTGCCACCAAGGCATCACGAGTTTTAGTCAGGCGGTTAAATAGTGTAGACTTACCAACATTTGGACGTCCCACCAAAGCTACAACCTTTGACATATTTGTGTCCCTCTAAATCATGCAGCTGTAACCTTACCCCACAAAGCAGGTTTAGCTGTAAATCTTCTACCAAACACGATCCTTAAATCGTGTCGTTTCTTCCATTGAGCCTATATGTATATCTTATTTTTTTTCTTGCTCGGTTGCCGTAGAATTTGAGTATTTTGTTTTTCACTTTAGTTAATAATAAATCTAGCCATCGTGAAAGTTTTCCGCACAAGTTTTATCAAGTCTGTTATTCAGCGCTTTCTTCGTCGCTGTTTTCTTCAGCATTCATGTCAGGATCTGCAGCACTCCCCTTTGGGGTTAAAGCCCAAAGTTCACCGTTACGGGTGACAACGTAAGCAATATTGCCGTCGACCACCGGAGCCGTATAAATCCCGCTACTATCGAGCTTTTCCTTGTTCACAAAACGGCCATCTGCCCCGTCAAGCCAGTAGAGATAACCTTCATAATCCCCAACAATAACATAGTCACCTAAATAGGCTGGACCTGTTACGGAGCGATAAGTTAGAGCACTATTAACCCAACGTTCACTACCGTCGATACGAATAATCGCATGAATATGGCTATTACGATCAGTTAAAGCCAAATCTGAAAGGTCGTAAGCTAAATCTTGATATGATGAATAGTTACGACTCCACATGTTTTGGAACCGTGGATAAACGATCCCGGTCAAATTCCCCGCTAAGCCAGTAATGTAAATTTCATTACTTATCACCAAAGGAGTGGTAACAACGTCGTTAAGTCTAGCTAAACGGGTAGTACCATGCGCGTTCCCTACAGGCACTTGCTTAACCATAAGCCCACGGTCTGCGCGTACAAAGTTTAGCTTCCCATCAGAAGTGCCGTACATAACTAAGCCACCGTTTAGCACTACAGGAGCAGAAGTACCTCTTAATGCCAGCATCTTTGAATCAGTACCACCAGTCCAAGCGCGTTCGCCTGTAGTACTATTGATCGCGGTAAGTTGACCAAAAGAACTCATGACATAAACTTGTGAATAATCACATGCAGGAGCCGCTACGATTTCACTGCCAGTATTGTATTTCCACAATAAAGTCCCATCAGCTGCCTTTAAAGCGTAAACATAACCGTTTTCCGCAGCAATGTAGATAACGCCGTCACCAATAGTGATCCCCCCGGATAAACCTACGGTACGACGTTCATCATTTTCTTCCCCATCTTCAAGATCAACGTGCCAAAGCTTTTCCCCAGTAAGCTTGTTGAAGGCATATACATCACCGTCGCGACTAGCAGCATAAACGCGTTCATCATCTACAGCTGGACGTAATCTTGAATAATAATCCCCCACACCCCAACCGATAGAACGACTCCACAGATGTTTTACCTCAAGTGTATTATTAACCACCGGCGCAGGCACTGGTTCATAAACATCCACATCAGCTACACAACCTGCTAATAATAAGCCCGAGCAGGATGCAAGAAAAAGTTTTAATAAACCGGAACGCATCTAAAAAATCCTTCCTCAAATACACTAAAATCCGGACACTTTGCCTTTAAACAAAGGATCCGGATTAAGTCAAAAATATTACTTAGCCTGAGTTTCGCTCTTAGCAGTGGCTTCAGCGTTATTAGCTTCTTGAGCTACTTCTGAAGTAGTAGCGGGAGCTTCAGCTTTTGCTTCTTGAGCTTTTGGTGCTTCTTGAGCTTTTGGTGCTTCCTGAGCTGGCGCGCCTAAATTAAGCAACGCTACCCCAGCGGTTTCAAGTAAAGCATCATGCTTCATTTGCAACACTTTTTCCTGAGCTTGGTCTGCACTAAGATCAAGAGCCTTCTTATATTGTTCAAGTGCACCTTTGTGATCACCTGAAGCCAATAAAACATCACCTTGAGCTTCGGCTACAGCTTTGGCAAATGCTTCTTCTTTTACATTTTGTAAAGCAGCTTTGGCTTCGTCATATTTACCAAGTTCAGTAGCTAAACGGGCAACACGCAATCTAATAACATCGTCAAGGATTTCATCACCATTGCCAATTGCTGCCTTTAAGACATCTAAAGCTTGTTGAGTACGACCAGCGTCAACATCAACACGAGCCATTTTTACAGCAGCGAGCTGACCAAGTACGTTGGTGTGTTCTTTAGCGTAGCTGTTCACGCGCTTTTGAGCTTCTTCAGAAGTTAAATCAGCTTCAAATACGGTTGTGTAAAAATCAGATACTCTAGTTTGGCGCTGTTCATGACGGTAATCACGATAAACCCAAAAAGCAGTGATAACCACGAGAGCTACAGCAATACCACCAATGATACTTTTCCAGTTCTCGTTCCACCAGTTACGAAACTCTTCTTCCTTTTGTTGCGCATCAGCTTCAAAAATATCCACAATATTCTCCCTGTATAAGGCCTTAATCTAGATTATCTAGACAGCTTTACTTCTTAAAAATTCAATTGTATCAGCGAGTGTGCAAGAAATCTGTTCGCCAGTCGCCATTTCTTTAACTGTAAGCGTGCCATTGGCCGCTTCATCATCACCAACGATAAGAGCAAAGAGAGCCCCAGCTTTATCAGCGTGAGCCATTTGTTTTTTAAACTTACCGCCACCACAATGGGTCATAACACGTAATTGAGGCAAAGCCCGACGAATAGCTACCGTAGCTTCGAACGCAGCTTCTTCTCCCTTTTCCCCCATAGAACAAACCATTACGTCTACCTCACGCTGTGGCTTTAATAATTCGAGTTCTTGGAGTAAAAGGATTAAACGTTCAAGACCAGCTGCAAAGCCGATTGCCGGCACAGCTTGACCGCCAAGTTCTTCAACTAAGCCGTCGTAACGCCCTCCGCCACATACCGTACCTTGAGCCCCAAGGTCAGTGGTTACCCATTCAAAAACAGTGAGGTTGTAGTAATCAAGGCCACGAACTAAACGATCATTTAAAGTGTATTCAATGCCTAACACCTTAAGCAAACGACAAAGCCCTGCAAAATGTGCCTTAGTTTCTTCCCCAAAGCAATCTGACAACTTAGGAGCATCAACTAAGATAGCTTGCACATCTGGATTTTTAGTATCGAGAACACGTAATGGATTCGTGTACATACGACGCTTACAATCTTCATCTAAAACATCTTGGTGAGCTTCTAAAAAGGCAATTAAACGTTCACGGTATTGCGCACGTTCAGCAGAGCTACCTAAAGAGTTGAGCTCAAGACGAACATGATCTTTAAGACCAAGCTTTTCTAAAATAGTGGCAGTAAAAGAAATGATTTCAGCATCAATATCAGGGCCTTTTAAGCCAAATACTTCACAACCAAATTGATGGAACTGACGATAACGCCCTTTTTGTGGACGTTCATGACGAAACATTGGGCCAATGTACCAAAGACGTTGTTCTTGGTTATAAACAAGACCGTTTTCTAAGCAGGCACGCACGCAGCCAGCAGTCCCTTCTGGACGTAAAGATAAGAAATCACCATCACGATCCTTAAAGGTGTACATCTCTTTTTCTACCACGTCGGTAACTTCACCGATAGCGCGAGAAAATAGTCCGGTTTTTTCTACAATCGGAAATCTAATTTCACTAAACCCAAAAGAGGCGGCTGTGCTTTTAAGCACATTTTCCACCTGCTGCCAGATATTGCTCTGACCAGGGACAATGTCATTCATCCCTCTGATCGCATTAATCTTGAGTGCCACTTTATATATTCCATTTCAAAAAAGACTAACAACCACTAATAATACTTGGTCGGTCTTATCAACTGCACTTGACCAAAGAGTGCTCTTTGGTCAAAAAAAACTGTGCGTCAGTTTATCATAAAAAGCTAAATTTGGCGATTAACCACCATGTACTATAAAGTACTTAGCTTTGACTTTTAAGACTTTACGCCTTTGTCACTTAAACTATTGGGGCAAACCTTACACCGATTGACGCTTTTGCGCTGCTACTGCTCTAATTTTTTGTTCTAAAGCATCAGCTAAGCCTTCTTTTGGTAAACGCCCTACCGTCTTGCCACCTTCGTAGTACAACACGTCGTTTTTCGCGCCACAAATCCCTAAAGCTGCACGTGAAGCTTCCCCGGGGCCATTGACCACACACCCCATAATAGCTACATCAAAGGATTCTTGGATGTCAGCACAACGTTTTTCTAGCTCATCAACTAAGCCAATAACGTCAACCCCACGGCGTGAGCAGGTTGGACAAGCAATAAAGTTAATACCACGATTACGCAGTTTTAAAACCTTGAGTATGTCAAAGCCAACTTTAACCTCTTCCACCGGATCAGCCGCCAAAGAAACACGTAAGGTATCACCAATGCCCTCACGAAGTAGCCACGATAAGCCCATAGCACTTGTAATAGTGCCACGGCGTAACCCGCCAGCTTCAGTAATCCCTAAATGTAAAGGCTGATCAATCTTGGCCGCCAAAAGCTTATAAGAATCATAAGCTAAAAACACATCAGACGCTTTAACTGAGACTTTAAAGTTCTCAAAATCGAGCTTCTCTAAAATATCAATGTGTCGCATAGCAGATTCAACTAAAGCTTCAGGGGTTGGTTCACCATAACGCTCTAAAATATCTTTTTCTAAAGAACCACCATTAACCCCAATACGAATTGGAATCCCATGGTCACGAGCAGAGGCCACTACTTCACGCACGCGTTCAGCGTTACCGATATTACCCGGATTGATTCTTAAACAATCAGCCCCGTATTCGGCGGTCTTTAAGGCCAAACGATAGTCAAAGTGAATATCAACTACGACCGGTATGGACACCGCTTTTTTGATTTCTTTAAAAGCTTCAGCGGCCGCATCATTCGGAATACTAACACGCACAATATCAGCTCCAGCGCTTGCAATGGCATTGATTTGAGCAACTGTAGCAGCCACATCACAAGTATCTGTATTGGTCATGCTTTGCACTGAAATTGGCGCATCTCCACCTACCGCCACATTGCCGACCATTATTTTTCTAGATTTTCGTCTAGTAATTACAGAGCTTTTTATCATGAGATTATTCCTTGCTTAAAGGTCTGATTTCGCCAGCCTTTAAAGTAGTATTGGTGTTCATAGCTGGAGACACCACTTTAGGTCCACCCTTACTTGTAGTGCTAGTAGGCTCTACTTTGGTGTTAGTACTTACAGCCTTTGGAGCTACAGTAGCTGTAATGCTTGAAGTAGCCTTTGGTTTTGCGTTCGCTACACTTACTGCACTCTTTGAAGCAGTAGTTTTATTAGGCGCATTGGTGGTTTTGGGTTTAATACCTAATTCATCTGCCAAAGAACGAACTTCACCAAGAGCTAACGGTTTAGAGTTAGAAGTTTGGGTTTTAACTTGAGTTGCAGTTTGCGTACTTTTCTTAGTATTAGTAGCCTTTTTACTAACAGCTTTTTTAGTAGTAGTCTTTGGGGCTTCTGTTTTTGCTTCACTCTTAAGTGTAGTCTTGTTTTGAGTAGTTACTTTTGGAGCTTGGGTAGTTTGGGTTACTTTAGGCGAAGCATCTTCATTTTTCATCGCTACATCTTGAGTAGCCGGAGCCACAATTACCACCCCTGATTCATTAGCCGGTGTAGTGCTTAAAACTTCATTAGGATTTTGGTTAAGGTTTGGGTTTTTAGTCGCTGTAGCGCCAAAATTTGCATCTAATGCACGAGTGCCATTAGCCACGCCATTATTTTGCACTTCATTTGGGGCTTCTTGAAGTTCAGGCTTCGCGCTAGCATTGTCTTCTAACTCAATAGCTTCGTTGCCATTAACACTATTAGTAGCGTCAAGAGTAGCTGAATTTGGATTAACTGAATTTGGCGCTTCATTTGAAGCTGGTAAAGTAGCTTCTTGATTGTAAGCTTCATTAAGGTTTTCTAATTGATTGGCAGGAGCCTGAGTGTCGTTTACTGAAGCGTCAGATTGTTCTTCAAGCACCAAATTGCTTTCTACCACAGAAGCTGGAGACGGTGCTGTGGTTAAAGGTTCTAAAGTGGCACTTGGAGTATTTTCAACTTCAATTAAACCATCCCCACTTGGTGCGGCATCATTACCTTTAGCCAGCAACAAACAAAGGATCAAAACTGAAGCCACCATCACCCCAGCGCCGACATAAAGTTTTAGCTTGGACGCTGCACTATCATTGTTCGCTTTATGTTGTAAAACTAAAGCATGTACGCTTTTAACTAAGTCAGCATTAACCCCTAAAAGCTTGGCATAAGCCAAACAGTCACCTAAACGCAGATGAGCAAAACGCCCCTTTTCCATATCATTTAAAAGGTAGCTTCTAATATCGAGTTGTTCCGTGATCTGCATAAGGCTTAAACCTTTAGATTCACGAATGCTCCGCAATTGTTCCCCAAGTTTAATTGCTTCTGGCAACTCTGTTTTAGCTTCTACTTGAGCTGTACTCTGTCCGTTTCCGTTTTCCATTTTTGTTATTGTCCTGTAAATACACTATAGTGACTTTGGTCGCTTAGCTAAACAACTCCGTCTCTAGCTACTAACCTTGACCTATAATAAATCTCAAGGTTCGTGTTTAGAGACGGGGTTCTAACATAAAGTTCAAACCTAAAAAAGTAAATTAGTAATTTCCTTTCAGGTATTCAGTTCCTTCAGGCGTATTTTTAAATTTACTCATTAAAGTACGCCCATAAATTTCAGCACTAGAATATTGACCTAATTTAGTCGCAATTTTAATCTTTAAGAATAAAGTTTGGGCGGTTTCATTCTTTTCAAACATATCGAACGTGCGCATCAGCTTATCAGCCTTTTGATAATCACCTTCTTCGTATGAAAATTGGGCAAAGTTATAAAGTAAAGATGGAGAATTGCCACCGTAATTCATCGCCTGCTCAAAGTAGCTAGCGGTACGCTTGCGGTCACCTTGATCATAGGAACAAATAGCAGCTTCCTCATAAGTACTGCTAATAGCGGCATAGTTAGGAATTTTCACCGCATCTAAGAACATCTTATCAGCTTCACTATACTTCTTTTGACTACATAAAAAAGCCCCGTAGCGAGTGAGTACGTAACCTGAATGAGGGTATTTGCTTAACGCTTCTTTGTAAACTTTTTCCGCATTAAAATAATCTTCCACCGTCATGTAGTAATAACCCCATGCGAGGTAAAGATTTTCAGTCCCTGGATTGTATTTTTCTGCGAGCTCAAGATTGCTCTTAGCCATGGTCATTTCTTTATATTGGATATAACGCACTGCCAAGTTAATACGATCGTTAGCAGCCTTTTCGTAATTAATACCTTCGACATTACGTAAAATTTCGTTGCCGTTAGCATCAACGCCCACTACTATTTCTTTCGTGGTAACACAGCCACTTATAAGCATGGCACTGCAAAGTGCAGCCACATACACAATCCCTTTCATCAGTCTCTCCTCTTTTGAGTCGATTAACTACGGAAAAAATCTTGTTTAGAGGTTTTTAACGCAGATGTTGCTATAAATCGCTAGCTGAGAACTTAGCGATAGATTTCATTTTATTCTTTACTTCACCTACTAATTGACCGCAGGCAGCTTTAATATCATCGCCTCTAGTCTTTCTAGTAACCACGGTGTAACCACGATCAGTTAAAATTTGGTAGAACTTATTAACCGCATCCATCTCCGGTTTTCTAAAAGTCGAAGCCCCATGAGGATTAAATGGAATCAGGTTAATCTTACACGGAGTGTGGGCTAATAAGGTAGCTAATTCACGAGCCTGCGCTGGAGAATCATTCACCCCTGCTAGCAATACGTACTCAATGGTGACCCTGCCACTATTAGCATTAGACTTTTCTACGTATCCAGCTACCGCTTTTAAGATGGAAGCAATATTATAGCGTTCATTAAGAGGGACCAAACGACTTCTCAATTCATCGTTAGGCGCGTGCAAAGAAATAGCTAAAGCTACATCTATAACATCACCTAAACGTTCAAGATTTGGCACTACGCCAGCTGTAGAAATGGTTACTCGACGCTTAGAAAGACCAAAACCTAAGTCATCAAGCATCAAGTTCATAGCTCTAACCACATTATCAAAATTGAATAATGGTTCCCCCATACCCATTAAAACCACATTATCAATAGCACGTAATTTAGGATTAGGAGTAAAACCAATACGAGATGTGGCCCGCCATACTTGGCCAATAATTTCTGAAGTTTTTAGATTACGGTTAAAGCCTTGCGCCCCGGTGGCACAAAAGGCACAATTTACGGCACAACCTACCTGAGTTGATACACACAAAGTGGCGCGATCCCCATCAGGGATATACACAGTTTCTACCAACTGCCCATCACCAGCATCTAAGGCCCATTTAATGGTCCCATCACTGCCTCGATTTTCAGCCATTATTTCAGGAGCATGAATGTAAGCCACTTCCGCTAAACGCGCTTGCAAATCACGTTTAATATTGGTCATTTCAGAAAAGTCAGTCACCCCAAATTGATAAATCCATTTCATCAATTGCTGAGCTCGGAATTTCTTTTCCCCAAGTCCAATAACGAAGTCTTCCATTCCCTTGCGATCAAGGTCGAGTAAATTCACTTTTGCTGTTGTTGTCATTGCCGAATATGATCCGCTTTCATCCTTTATATATCGGCTGATTATAACAAAAAACCATATGACCTGTCATATTTGTGCGCACCTTTGACTGCCCTTATGCCAAGCTTTAGGTTGATGGTAAAAAACTTAAATCACCGGTCGCTAATAAATTATCCACAAGTTCAGGCACGGTTTTAGTAGCCGGACCATATACACCCGCGTCAAAGCCTGAAGCCACCACAGATTTTTGGAGATTAACCTCGATATTAAATGCACCACTACGGTGGGCCACGGCCGCAAAGCCCGCCGCAGGATACACAACCCCCGAAGTACCAATAGCAACAAAAAGCTCAGTGTTACGTAAAATCGTTTCGATTTCATCCATAAAAAGCGGCATTTCCCCAAACCACACGATATCAGGCCGCACGGCATCAACGCCGCAATATGGACATTTGGTGTGTTCATCAGTGTCTTCCATCCAAGAAAAAGAACGTCCGCAATGCTCACATCGAGCACTTAACAGTAAGCCATGCATATGAATTGGAGGCAAAGTTTTACGCCCTGCATGAAAGATTCCGGCTTCATCTTTATAAAAAGCGCGTTCATGCAAATCATCTATGTTTTGCGTGATTAACGTGCAACTACCACCCGCTGAAACTTGAGGCCATTTAGCTGCTAATTTTACTAAGGCATTATGCGCTGCATTAGGTTCAACTGCACTTAAACCCGAACGCATCTTATTGTAAAAAGCATGCACTAACTCAGGATTGCGAGCAAAACCCTCATAAGTAGCTACATCTTCCACGCGGTGTTGTTCCCAAAGCCCCGTTTCTGAACGAAACACCGGAATGCCAGATTCCGCAGAAATACCAGCACCGGTTAAAATAGTAATGTGTTTTAACTCTGACATTTGTATTCCTCCAAAGACGAAGTTTTAATCATACCTAGGACTTTACCTAACGCAGTTAAATCTTGTTCTTATTTACCGCGTCCGCGGGCAAATTTCTTCTTCAGAAAAGAAATAGGAAATTTCACGTTCTGCCGCTTCCAAGCAATCTGAACCATGAACTGCGTTTTGATCAATCGAAACTGCATAGTCAGCTCTAATTGAACCGGCGCGAGCTTTTTTAGGATCAGTTTCCCCGATTACTTCACGATGGCGTCTTACGGCATCTTCCCCTTCTAATACCTGCACAACTACGGGTCCGGAAACCATAAAATCGATAATGTCTTCAAAAAATGGCTTTGCTCTTAAGTGAGCATAAAATCCACGGGCTTCTGGGCGAGACAAATGCACCATTTTAATGGCAATAATCTTCAGGCCTGCATTTTCAAAGCGATGGTAAATATCGCCAATTAGATTACGTGCCACTACATCGGGTTTAATAATCGAAAAAGTTCTTTCCACGGTCATAAAGCATTCCCCCGTTCTCTTTTTTGGGCTTCCCCTTTTGTTATATTGATTTAGCTTAAAGCAAAAAAAGAGGGGCATTGCCCCTCTTTTTCTGAAATGTGATCATCCCAAAAATTAGACGTCAAGTTTTTCTAGATAGTGCACAAGAGATCTCACTCCGTGCCCTTTACCACCGGCAGCATAAAGTGAATTTGCTACCCTTTGATAGCTAGCAGCTAAATCGATATGAAGCCACGTATCTTTATTGGTCACAAAACGACTTAAAAAGGCTGCTGCAGTCGTCGCCCCAGGTAGACTGTCGCCTGAAACAGAATTGGTAATATCAGCAAAACTAGAAGTAACTAAAGATAGATGCATCGGCGCAAATGGTAAGCGCCAAGCGTATTCGTATTCTTCGGTCGCCGCTTCCTCAAAAAGATTACTTAGCTTAGTGTTTAAAGACAACGCCGCATTATAATCGCGCCCTAAAGCAACCTTAGCAGCCCCCGTTAAAGTGGCTGCATCAACCACATAACGACAGTCAGCAACGCGCAATAAACCATCAGCTAAAACTAAACGCCCTTCCGCATCGGTATTTGCAATTTCCACACTCACGCCGTTAGGGTAAGTGATGAGATCCCCTACCTTCATGGCACTACCAGAAATTACATTTTCAGCACAGCATAAACAAGCCTTTAAGTTATGTTTAAAACCACGCACCGCCGCAAGCGCCATAGCACCAGCTACAGTGGCGGCCCCACCCATATCTGAGTGCATTGAACGCATAAATTCAGATGGCTTTAAACTGTACCCACCAGTATCAAAGGTAATACCTTTACCCACTAAACCAGCGAACGTCTGAGCCCCAGATTCTGGCGTCCAAGAAAGTTCGTAAAGACATGGTTTATTAACGCTGCCCCCACCTACGGTCATAAGGCCCACAAGGTGTGACGCCTCTAAACTAGCCCCTGAAATAGCCTTAAAAGTTAAACCCGAACCAACAATCTGACAGAGTTTATCAAGCTCAGTTCCCATAGATAATGGAGTGAGCTGATTAGCCGGTAAATCAATAACTCGACGCACCCATGAAATAATTTCTTCTTCTTTCATAAAGGCTACATCAGAGCTTAATTCCTCAGGCAATAACACCACGCCCGTCCCAAAAGATTGATGATACCCACGTAACCAAGCAGAGGTAAAAGCTTGATCCCATTTATAGGCCCCATCCATAGAGAGCACTAGGGTGCGATAACCTAAACCACGAATTTCACGCCCCGCCTTTTGTAAAGTACGTAAAAACTCACGCTTCTCTTCAGGGTTCGCTAAAGCGTTTAACGGTTCCGCTAAACATACATGAAGTCCACTGGCATCGATGACAATATTTTTATCTTTAGGCCAATAGGCCGGAATATAAGCCGCATCTTCTAAAAATACTTTAACCGGTTCTTGACCTAATTCTTTATTTGCTTCAACTATCATAACTCTTAATCCTTATCCACATCTAGCGGCTATTTTTGTGACTATTTTAGCGACTATTTTAACCACTAAAACCACACCACCTAGGTCTTTGCTAATTTAAACAGCTTAACTCTCAAGCCTCATGGCGACCCAATTTTTATTAGCTTTAAGTTAGGCTTTATGTAGTTTGTCCTTTATGTAGTTTGTCCTTTATTTTGTTTTGGGTTAGGTTAGGTTGCGTTACTAACAACCATTTCGCTAACTTAAGTCCTAGGCCGACCAACCACTACCAAGCCTTTTTTGCTCTGCATAAACCTCAGTAAAAATTTTGCTAGCCGCTTCGATTTCTTCATCGGTGGTGAAGCGCCCGAAAGAAATTCTAATCGAACTATGGGCATCGCTATCGCTTAAACCTAAAGCTTTTAAAACATAAGATGGGTTTAAAGAAGCGGAAGTACAAGCGGAACCAGTAGAAACAGCAAGTCCTCTTAAAGCAAGTAAAAAGGTTTCCCCATTTACCCCTGAAAAAGTAACATTTAAGTTGTTAGGTAAGCGTGCACTCATACTGCCATTTACCTTAGTGCCTGGTAAAGCTAAAAGAGCCGCCGCTAACTTATCACGCATCGCTTGAAGCCTAGAAGTATCACGCTTAAATTCTTTCACCGCTAACGCATATGCTTCCCCCATCCCAACAATTTGGTGGGTAGCAAGAGTCCCAGAGCGCATACCTCTTTCATGCCCACCGCCTCTGATAACAGGTTCTGGCAAAGGTACACCTTGGCGTACGTAAAACGCCCCTATTCCTTTAGGACCATACACTTTGTGCGCACTAAAAGACAAGTAATCCACTGGCATGGTCGTCACATCAATCTTCACCTTACCCGCACTTTGCGCACAGTCGCTGTGAAATAAAGCTCCAGCTTCATGGGCAACCTTGGCTAATTCGCCAATATCCTGAATCACCCCGATTTCATTGTTAGCGTGCATCAAACTAACTAACAACGTATCTTCATCGATTGCATCTGCTAACATTTCTTTGGTAATAATACCGTCACTACCTGGTTGAAGATAAGTAACCTTATAGCCTTTACTTTCAAGATAATGGCACGGATCTAAGATCGCTTTGTGTTCTAGCATGGAAGTAATAATATGACGACGGGGGCTACTCTTAGCTAAAGCTTCAGCCACCCCAATTATTGCCAAATTATCACTTTCTGTAGCCCCAGAGGTGAAGACGATTTCTCTTGAATCAGCACCACATAAAGCCGCTACTTGTGAACGCCCAATATCGACTGCTTCAGCCGCTTCCCAACCATAGCGGTGGGACTTAGAAGCAGGGTTCGCAAAATTACCTTCTAAGGTGAGCGCAGCGCTCATTTTAGCGGCTACTCTTGGATCAACTGGAGTGGTCGCAGCATAATCTAAATAAATAGGATTCATCATATTAAAAAGCTCTCACGTGGCTCCTCGTAATACGGTTTGGTCTCTCATCTGACTTAATTATAAATTTATGGTAACTTAAGAACCGCACGTTTTTCTTTTACACCTCGTCTAAATTAAAAGCTTTGGCCCGACAAGGCTTGTTAAGTTTATAAATTCACAGGTCGAATAATAGTTTAGGACGTCTCAAAATATTTACTTATTTCGTCTATTTTACCCAAAACTTATTAGCCGTATCGCTTAATAAGTTCAGGTAGCATATCCGCCATAGCTTGACCACGGTGACTAATTTTATTCTTAAGATCAGGTTCCATCTCAGCTGCGGTCATGCCCATCAAAGGCACTAAAAACGATGGATCATAACCAAAACCATTGCTACCACGTTTTTCAGAAATGATTTCGCCATTCCAACTTCTTTGAAATACTAATGGGGTTGGATCATCGGCATGACGCATTAACACCAATACACACCAATATCTAGCCGTACGTTGTGCTTGAGGCACGTCACGAACTTTTTCGAGCAATAAATCTAGATTGGCTTCATCAGTTGCATTTTCGCCACTAAAACGGGCTGAATAAACTCCAGGCGCCCCATTAAGACAATCAACTTCTAACCCTGAATCATCCGCAATTGCCGGTAAACCTGAATACTTAGCTGCGTGTCTAGCTTTAATAATGGCGTTTTCAATAAAGGTAGTTCCATCTTCAACTGGTGGTTTAATCCCAAATTGACTTTGTGGCACTATTTCAATGCCAGTCCCTTGAAGCATACGTGAAAACTCTCTAGCTTTACCAGGATTACCGGTAGCAAGTACAATCTGAACCATTGCGGATGTCATCCTTTAATTTATCTATGTATATCTGTGGATATAAGTATGAAGAGGACTTAGGTTGAACCTTAATAGCAAATTTAGCTCAGCCTTTAAAATAACTTTTTTTGTTCAAACCTTTGTCTAAGCTCATTATAATCCAAGCTCACCACAAAAGAGATAAAAGTTCCAAGCGGGCTCGCTTTTAAACACGATTTTTAAGGACCGAACTCGCCCCACCTAAAATATGCTCGCCATTATAAGAACTCTTCTAACATTGCATTGACAAAAAGGTGCCCTTTAGGCGTAATCGCTAATGTATCTTGCTCTAGATTTAAAAGACCTTCCGCGATGCATCTTTTTAATGGTGCCATAACTTTGGTCATCTCAAGCCCTGTATAAGCCGTAAATTCAGCTAAAGGAACCGCTTCAAAGAGGCGTAATCTATTCAAAAAATATTCAAAACTCAAATCTTCCTTTGGCACTACATGGCAGTCTTCAACCCAAGTTCTCACATGACTTGTGCCCGCCCAGACCGAAGCTAAATTAAAAGCCGAAGTATTAACTAAATCAAGTGCAGATTTTTGTAGAGAGCCTCGTTCCACGCCTGGTGCTGAATCTTTTAAAATTCCATCCATATAAGCTTTAGAACTTGCCACCCGCGACGTGCGCACAATCCCATCAGGTAAAGTAAATTTGCTATGAGCCCCAGCACCTAAGGCTAAATAATCCCCAAATCGCCAATAATTTACATTGTGCCGACATTCGTGGTTAGGCTGGGCAAACGCACTTACTTCATAATGCTTATAAGAAGATTCTTCGAGCATTTTAAACCCTTGAACTACGGTGTTTTCAATCGTATCTTCTGAAGGTAAATCTAAAGGCGTTTGCGCCCCAAAGGCTGTATCTTCTTCAATGGTTAATTGGTACCAAGATAGATGAGGAGGTTTAATAGCCAAAGCAGCACTAAGATCAGCAAGCGCCATTTCGGTTGTTTGCCCCGGCAAACTATGCATCAAATCTAAATTGAAATTATTAAAGATAGACGCCACATCATTTATGGCCTTAAGTGCGGTGGCGCGATTATGGATACGCTTTAAGCGTTTTAATTCTCCATCATTTAAGCTTTGAATACCTAAACTGATGCGGTTCACCCCAAGCGCTTTATAGCCTTTAAGACTCGTAAGATCGACTGTACCGGGATTAGCTTCCATGCTAATTTCGCAATCCGCAGCTAAGTTAAGTTTTAGGTTTAAAGCTTCAAACAAGCGTTCAAGTTCTTGCGGGGGGAATAAACTCGGTGTGCCCCCACCAAAATATACACTCCTAATAGGACGATTGGTTAAAAGTTTAAGCTCTTGGGCTTCTAAAAGCTCGCACGTTAAATCAAGCTCCTTAATTAAGGCCTCAACATAAGCTGTAAAAGCTTTAGGATCTGTGGGGCGCGCTTGAGAGTTAAAATCACAATAAGGACATTTACGCACACACCAAGGTAAATGAATATATAACCCCAAAGGAGGTGTTTTTAATAATAAGGAGCTCATAAAGATCCAAAATTCAAGCCCAAGCTTTATCCCAAGTTTACAGAACCTAACTTAAATGCAAAATAGAACCTAAAACAAGCAAACTCGCCTCTAAATTAGACCAACTAAATCTCAAAGGACCAAGTTTAGCTTTTACGTTTAACTTCGATATGCACAGAATCATCTACCATGGTCACGGCAATTTTTTCGTCTGACTTTATCACCCCTTTGACCACCAAGCCTAGACGTAACAGTTCTTGCAAATCCATCCCATCAGGCACCACCACACGCCCCCCTGCGTCTCGCACCGAACCTAAGCGAAACATGCATTCATTACAAGAGACGTCGAGTTTTTTGTTATTTGATAACACGCCTAAACTCATCAATACTTTCAAAAAGCGGTAGACTGTTGAAATGCCAATTCCAGGGTTTGCGGCTAACACTTCATAGTACAATTCCTTTGTACAGCTAAAGCGACCAGTGAAAAGATTATCCACAATCAACAGTCTTTGTTTAGACATTCTGACCCCTGCTGCCTTTAATTTTTCTAAGCAATCAGCTTTGGCGTTATGGAGAGTAAAACACTCGTCTAAATGATCCAAATTTTCTTTTGTTGTATCCATGTCAGTTTCCATGTATTAACAATATCTAAAAATTCTGCAAACCTAAGGGCAAACACACTGTCTGCCAAACTTAATTTTTTAAACCGATTAAATCCGAAGGCCCAAGGTTACTTTGCCACCGTTATCACCACATGCCCATCACAGACTTTTGCACAAGCTTCAATTAGTTTTAACAACTCATCGGTTACCATCGGGGTTATTAGCTCAAGCTCAATTAAGCGCTGTCTGTGACTAACCTTAACGTATTCCACGGCTTCTATATCTGCTTTGATCTTTTTTTCTAAAGTCATCGCACACATCGGGCAATCAAGTCCGGTAACTGTAAAAACGTACTGCATAACCCTATTCCTTTTCTCTAATGTGCTCAACAGCAACCTTAAGCACCACCGACACATGATCATCGCTTAACCGATACAATATATGCATCCCATCGCGACGCCCTACCACGAGCTTACATCTTTTTAAAATTGCTAATTGATGCGACACTGCAGAAACAGTCATTTCGAGCGCCCGAGCAATATCACATACGCATTTTTCTGTTCCCGCCAACAACAAAAAAAGAATTCTAATGCGCGTTTGATCGCCCACCGCCTTAAAAAAATCCGCCAAGGCTCCCGCCTCCGTCACGGAATCTAGCACAACCAAATCTGCCGTTTGGGTTTCACTAATTTTTGGACATTCGTTATCCATCAACACAGACCTTTAGGTTTTAACTTACCTTGAAAACAAAAACTTCAACAAGATATGCACACATCTTTGCTCACCTGCTGGTTATTTAGCATTTGAGCATTTATTCAAATACAATAATACTATACCTAAAAAATCGAGTCAAATCAATTATATCATACTAAATTACAAGGAATTAAAGAATCCTCCTTGAGCAAGCTGAATTGTTTCACTTCTCCCAAAAGAAAAGGCTCATCTTTGCCGATGAGCCTTTAACTAAAGTTTATGACTTAATTGTACTTTGGTTTACTTTTGAACCTTTCTTCTTCTAAGTAAGGCTGCAAGACCACCAAGCATGAGTAATGAGAGTGGATCGAAAGCACCACCTGATGAACCACCAGAGGAGCCACCACCGTTGTTACCACCCGCATTAGAAGGAGCGTCAGCTGTAACTGCAACCTTAACCTTGCTTAATGAAACAACATTAGAAACATCATCAATACCCATTACTTGAATTTCATAATCGCCAGCTTCGTCTAGGATAAATGACTGGACTGCACTTGCGGATGCTTCAAGGAACTCATCCCCTTCAGTAGCGTCAATGCCACATTCAGGATTATGGTATCTCTTATCAAAGTAGCACAACTTACGATCGCTCGCAGAACCACTAGCTACAAGATTAGTTAATTTCTTGTATACATAGTAACGAACAGTATTTTTGTAATTTCCTAAAGAGATTTCTATTGGTCTCTTGATCTGAACCTTAAGTTCTTGACCATCAAGAGCATTAGATGCATTTACAGAAGATGTTTCACCATTTTCGTCAGTAGACGCAAAACTAAACTCTGGTTTTGGATACACAGGTACATCATCGTTCTCAGTTAAATAACCTTCTGCCGGATCTACCGCCACAGGTACTTCAACCACCATGGTATCTTCATGCCCAGACTTATCAATAACCTTAAGAGTTACAACGTTGTTACCAAGCGCTTCAAACTTGAACTTCATGGTAGCGGTTGTTGAAGGTTGTTTGTTATTGTTTACAAACCAAACATAAGTATCAATACCGTCGCTTGACTTAGAAGCTGAAGCATCAAAGGTAACTTCAGTACCGTAGTAAACTACAGCCGGAGCGTTAAAGTCAAGTTTTGCTGTAAGGTCATAAGGGGTTTGTTGAGGATCCTTATTCACGGTAATAGTAGATTTAGCAGAAGCTAACTGACCTACAGTATCTTCAATGGTTAAACCAATTTCATAAGTACCAACGGCTTCAGGCTTAAAGGTATAAGCTCTGCCATTTTCTTCTGAAAGTTCAGTCCCATTGAGGTACCAATGGTAAGCTTTGATCCCCTTGTCATCATAAGAACCAACGGAAGACAACTCAACGCTTCTACCAAGAAGTAAAGTCTGTTCCTTAGGTGATAATACTACAACAGGTGGGTTATCAATTTCAGGCTTAACAACAGTAACCTTAATTGAAGCAACATCTGACGCGCCCTTAGTATCGGTTACAGTTACAGTGTAAACAGTATCAGCCTCTGGATTTACAGTAATAGCTGAAGTTACACTACCATCATTCCAAGCATATGAAAGTTCATCACCGTCTTCATCAGTTGAAGCTGATGCATTTAAAGTAATTCTTTCACCAACATTGATCTTGTTGCCAACCTTATCGCTATTGATAACTGCCTTTGGTGCATGGTTTACGTCAACTGACTGAACATCAACCTTAACGCACGCAGTATCGGTATCTTTATTAACACCAGTTACTGTTACACAGTAGTTCTTAGTAGCTGTTGGAGTTACAGTGATCTTTGCAGTCTTATCACCGGTATCCCAGAGGTAGCTACCTACGTTTTCAGAAGCAGACGCATCAAGTACTACTGATTCACCAGCGTTAATGCTAGTCTTGCTTGCTGCAACCTTAGCCTTAACAGCGAGAACCGGACCAGTTAAAGTAACGGTACGAGTATTATCAATAGTTACCTTACCATCAGTTACAGTAACCTTAACAGTGTAAGAACCAGCCTTAGCGTAAGCATGAGTTACACTAGCCCCTTCACCAGTCTGACCATCACCAAAATCCCACTTATAAGTAGCATTTGCGAGTTCAGCTGAAAGCTCTGTTGTAAAATTAACCGCTAATGCTTGAGCATTTACAGAGGTAGATATAGTCACAGTTGGAAGCTCAACTTCACTTACAGTGATAGCAACAGAAGCAGAACTTGTTGCGTTCTTATCATCAGTTACAGTCAAAGTATAGGTGGTGGTCGCTTTAGGAGCTACACTAACCTTAGCTTCAGTTGAAATAACCTTACCAGTTGCATCCTTCCATGAGTAAGAAGCAATCTTGCCATCTTCATCAGTTGAAGCAGAACCATCTAAAACTACACTTTCACCCTTAGTGATAGTAGAAGTAGAAGCTAAAACCTTAGCAACCGGAGCCTTGTTAGTTACAATTTCAGCGTTTTCAACGGTTACAATCACACTGCGAGAGTTAGTAGCACCCTTGTCATCTGTTACCACTACACTATAAGTAGTAGTTTCAGTTGGGCTAACAGTGATCTTTGCAGTTGATTCACCGTTACTCCAGGAGTACTTCACAATCTTGCCATCACTATCGGTTGAGCCAGAAGCATCAAGAGTTACGCTATCGCCCTTCTTGATAGTAGGCTGAGCTGGAGAAACAACAGCTTTTGGCGCCTTGTTTTCAGAACCAAATGGGCTACCTTCAGTCATTTTTGTACCATCGACTGAGTAATCAGCAATAGTATTAGTTAAGAAGTTACCACCATTTGAGGCCTTAAACCACTGGCCACCGCAATCGTTGAAGAGGAATTCCATACCCTTCTTGTCTGAATCTAACTGAAGGTCAAGTTTAAACCAGCCTTCTTCAGCCGAGGTCATCGGAGTACCAGGAGCCGCAGTCCAACCCTTGCCAGTTTCATCAGGAGTACCACGATAATGCATACAAGCCCTAGCTAAAGTAGTTGCCGGCTTAAAGTATACAGTTGCAGTCTGATAGATATCAGGAGCGCCTTCCACGAAGTTACCACCTTCATCAATAGTGTAAGCGCCCTTAGCTAAGCACTTACCTTCATTTGAAGGGTAAGATGTAGTAGCACCATCATTACGCACCTTAATATCGGCGCAACCAGCTTCACTTACATACTGCACAGTGGTCTTGAAGTAGTCAGTGTTAGTAATCTTCTTCAGAGCTACAGAATTCCAAGTATCTCTACCATTATCCTTGTAGTCAGCAAACACTGAACCCACAGAGCTATCAGCAGGCTTAACGTAAATAGTTACCGCATCATGACGCACTATAGGCTTATCAGAAAAGAACATGTGAGTCCCTTCGATTTCACCGTTCACGTCTTCTACGTAACCATCAGCAGTTTTGTTATAACGACCAGCGCCAACATAAACAGACTGAATTTCACTCTTAGTAACGTTACCTAAGTTATCAGTAGCTTCCATGTAGTAGTCTACAAGCTGGTCACGATAATCAGAGATATAAGCGTAATAGGTATCACCAATCTTTTGGGCTTTAACTACCTTTTGGAGTTTAGCTGCGTCAAAGGTCTGCCAATCAACGCCATCGATATTAGGGGTAAGGTCACGCTTCTTAGTCGCATAAGCCTTCCATTCACCAACCTGATCTACGTCTACGTTAGGCTGACCGGCAAATTTCTTTGGATCGTATACGCGTGGCGCAATATCGGTCGCGCTCATGCGCTTATCCTTGTGCGGACGAACCATAACCTTAACGTCTTTGATCCCACTTACGTCATAAGCATAGGTGTAGATAGCAAATTCGTTATCAGCGTGAGCTACAGTCCAACCTTCAGCCTTAGAAGCATTAGCCGAACCAGGGTTATATGGATAACGCTGTACCCACCACATAGATGGACCGGTCTTATCCTTAGCTAAGTTCTTCTCAACATATGGCTGAGTAAAGAATAATGACTGATTAAAGCCAAGAGTTGGCTTGACGTTATCGTCAGTGTTTTCGTCGTAATAACCAAACCCTGAGTCGATAGAAGAAATAAGGAAGTACCAACCAAGTTCAGCTGGGTTGGCCCCGCCCTTGTAATCATTAGCTTCGTCACCCTTAACTGGGTAAGACATCATGTATGGATTAAGCTGGTTGCCTTCATAGGTAACTTGCCTTTCAGCTTCAGTCTTTGGTGACCAATAGTTAGGGTGCGCATCAAGCCAAATCTGTTCAGCAGTTTCAGCGTAGTTGATAGCCGCCTGTAATAAGGCAAAGTTACGTTCTAGGTAATGGTAACCGTATTCCATTGACACAGCGTGACCAAATGGAAGACCTTCAAAGTTGGTTGGATTTTCGAACTCAGTTCCCATTGCTTCATTAAAATCAGCGAACTGACCTTTCCAAACGCCCATTGGAATATGCCAGTGGTACCAAGTTGGATCAGAAGAAGAGTCACGAGTATCGATCCATGAACCGTCTTGCACGTGTTGAATATCATCAGCTGGAATTGGATGAGCCTTGAGGTATTCTTGAATCCCCATCCCAACTACGCCTTCAGTTGCGTATTCGTTACCTGAATTCATCCAAGTATCAAGTGAACCGGCGCGCCCTTGTGAGTTGTCCCCATCGTGTGCAATAACGAAGTACATGGTGCGGTCACCTGCAAATTCTTCAAAATCAAAGAGTTTGCTTGTCGCAGGAGTAGCAGCCCCTTCCCAACCTTCAAGCCATGAGCCGTTCTGGTCAACCGGAATACCAGCAAGCTTAGAAACCTCACCTGTTTCTGGATTTACGTACTGCACCCAGTGAGGAATCGCGGCAAATGGGAACTTATTAACTACGTTCTGCTTTTCGTGCGCCATGTTAATGGTCACCCAATCACCTACTTCTGAAGTGTTTTGTAAATCAGCGCGGTTTGGCGGTGAAATTACAGTATCGAACGCAGGGTCGGAAACACTAAAAGGATAATCGCGTAAGGCACGAGAGAAATGGTTGTTACCCATTACAGACCATTCAACGCCAAGCTTTTTTAAAGTTGGAATCAAGCGTTCTGAGAACCCGAGTTCTGTAGGGAAGAAGCCCTTTGATGACTTGAACTTATCGCCTAAGAAGTAATCCTGCTGTAAGGTTACGTTCTGGTAAATAAGATCCTTTAAGAAGTACTGTGGACCAACAAGCGGACCCATAGAATGGTGACCGGTAAAGTGAATTGGTTCAAGGGCATTAAAACCATTGGTGGTTTTAACAGTGCCTACAGTGCTCTTCCAATCATTGGCCCAACCTAAACCGAAGTTTAAAAGCCCTAATTCCGCAAAACTCTGCACATTATTAACAACAGCCGCAGACATAGTTACTTGGGTCTGGCTAAGTGGATGTCTACTGTTGTTAGCTCTAGCGGTAGCAGCCGGCCAAGAACTGTAAGCAGCCTGCTTAGCATGGTGACTATAGTAAGTTTCTAAGTCATCATGTGGCATTGGCTTGCCGCTGGCTAAGAAATAAGTGTAGTTAGCTGGCGGATTAAGCTTAAGATTAAATACTTGACCATCGTATGTATAACGAATTGGGGCACCTACAGCAGTACCCTTATAAGAAGAGGTATCATAATAAGGCCAAAAGTTTGGCATGTGGTTATGATACACATGGGATGCAGCAATAGTAGCATCAGCAGTATTTACAACTACAAATGGTGCACATAGCGCTAAGCCAATAGCAACATTGAGCGCGTTGATTTTCAAATTCATTTTGGTCATACAAAACTCAACTTCAGAAAGTTCAAACAAATCAAAAAACAGATACGTTTTTGCGACATTTGTTTAGATTTATGCCACAAATTTGTATAGTTTTTTATTATATAACAGAAAATTTATAAATAACACAACATTTTATTAACATTTGTATAACGGATCATGCTTTTTTAATATTTATGAAAATGTTTTCACGCATTACATTAAAAAATACCCAACTTAAAAAAATTGGGTATAAAGCGAAGTTTTGTAAATTTAGTTTAACTCACTGCAAAATTTTAAAAATTTAAGCTTTAATTTTGACCGCATGCCTAATCATAGAGGCGGTTGTACCATAGAGAATTTGCAGTTCATGAGCAGTTAAATCGGCTTTGGCATAAATTTTTCGTAACTGCGCCAAAACATTTTCATTGTGTTCCCCTTTAAGAAAACCACAAGCAATGAGATTTTGTTCCAAAAATGCATAATATGATTCTAAGTCTTCATGTTTTGGCTTAGGCGCAAAATTTTCCCGATCTTGCATTAGTTGCTTAACGTTTGTAGCAAAATTTTCATCCTGCATATTAGTAATCAAATGTTGGCGTAATTCGTATGAAAGCACTTGAACGCTCATAGCAAGATTAAGAGATGAATATTCAGGATTAGCATCGATGTTAATATGTAAATCGCACTTTAATAATTCTTCGTTCGTTAACCCTGTACGTTCACGCCCAAATACAACTGAACATTTACACCCCTTAATAATATGGGGAGCTAAATGTTCAACCGCTTCTTTGGGTTGATATAAGGGTAATTCAACTGAACGATTACGAGCTGAAGTACCAGCTACGATCGCACTATCAGCTAACGCCTCATTTAAAGACGGATAACACATAGCGGCTTGTAACACATCTTGAGCCCCTTTAGCTAAAGCCATTGATTCTGGGGTAATAATATCCTTGTCTGTCACCACCGCTAAATGGGTAAGCCCCATGGTCTTCATGGCGCGAGCGGCCGACCCCACATTGCCAAGATGGCTTGGTTCTACAAGAACAATCTGAATGTTATCTAAAAAGTTGGAAGAAAGATTATGGTTTTGCATTTTTAAATCTACTCACAAAAAAAGGCCGGCCATGACCATAAAAGCATACCGACCATTTCATTAAAATTTTTGCTCTAAGGCAATTAACCTTTAGACTCAATTACATAGAAGCACTATTAGGGTCACTAGTTTGAACTTTTTCGGGAATAAATTTAGCGGCTCTTAATTCCTGTTTGGCACAAGCATATTCCACAAAGTAAACCACATTAGTCTGCATACTAAGCATAAAGTAATCTTGAGCCATTTCTTTATGCCCTAAAAGTTGATGGTATTTACCAAGGAAGAAGTAGAGTTCACATAAACTTTCCACTGCTGGTAAATCATGAGCCGACATACTTACTTCAAGCCACAGATTCTTTTCTGTTTCTAAACCCAAAATTACCCTAATCACCCTCGTAAAAGTAGAATTGTTATCATGGGGAATAAATCTATAGCGTTCTTGTAAATTAGCTTGCGCTTCCTGAGCCCCTTGTAATTCATGTTCTAAGATATAAAGCCATAAAATAGCATAAGGATCACGGCGCGCATTCATGTAAAAATTCTTTAGATCTTCATAAGCCATTTTTACCCTTTGACCGTAATAAAGGGCAATGCTACGATATAGATAGACGTTATCATGCTTTGGAGATAATTCTATTGCCGCGTCGTACGCATCATACGCTTCTAAAAAACGTCCCTCGTCAGCTAAAAGACCGGCCATTTGCAAATAAGCTAAAGCATTTTCCGAATTAGTTCTAATTGCAGCCATTAAATTTAGCATAGCCAAAAAACGTAGCCCTAAACGTTGCTCTATTTCAGCTCGTTGCACAAATAAATCAGATTTTTCCACCTGGGTTAACTTGCTGTCGTATAGCATTTGCGAAGCCGCAATTTCTTGATTTTGGAGTTCTTCAGTTGGAGTATACGGTTCCATCAAAACCACATATTCACGTGGAATTTTTTGGTCATCATTGTTTCTTGCCGAAGTCGATGCGCAGCTAACAAGAGTCCCTCCTAAAAGCACTAACATCATGATTTTTATAAATTTAGGCCACATAATAACCGTCCTTAATAAAAGCAATATCTTGCTAGATTGTGAACTACTCACCACCTAAAGAGGTGGGGGCTTCGTAATTACTCATTAGAGTAATTCTAAAGAAGTTTGATAGCTATGCTATCC